>NZ_JBBMXH010000097.1:0-18198 GCF_037996725.1 Xenorhabdus entomophaga | reverse complement strand
TATGTGGCAGCTCATCAAAAGAGTTAAGATTTTCTTGAATGCCGCTTCAGCAAATAGTTGGAAAGGAATAGGAAATATGAAATTCTCATAATTATGAAAAGTTATATATCTATACCCAATGAGATAAAAACAGAACTTAATTTCAAAAACAATCATAAAACGACGAACAATCCATATTAAAAAAACCAAAACAAGCCAATGAAATTAATATTATTAACTTATTCTTTAATGAAAAATGAATTAATAAAAATATTCACATCACGGTAATAAACCTTTATTAACATGAATTCAAATCAGAAAAACAAGCTAACAAAATGATTTATTTTACTTTGTACTGAAATAGTTATGAAAAACATTCACACTCAGGGTAAGTATTTTTTATTGAAAAAATAAAAATCAACTCAATTTATTAAATAAATCTTTTGAAATCACACAAGAAAAAAACACAAAACCCATTGATATAAAAGAAAAAAATAACATAACACTTCAGGAATATACCTATGGTTTATTATTTTACGAAAGTATAATTCCATATAAAAATCAAACAGATGAAATTATTTTTATAAAATTTCCCATTGATATCAATTCACACAGTACGTATTATTTCGCCTCTTCAAAAATGAAGAACCCAAAAATTTTTCCTAATCGAAATTTAATATCACTTCATCTGGTTCTGCTGTTTGTAAAATTAATAAACAGTATAAAAAGGGGATGCCGTGTCATATCTTTATTTCCGGCCGATGGGCTATCACAGATATCGGTATAAGCTATTGTCGTTATTTATCTCACTAGGTTGTTTAATAACAACAGAAACTGCACAAGCAGGTTACGATGCTTTAATTCAACAGGCCAGAAATGGCAATACCATCCCCATGCTGGAATATATTCGTCAGGAAGAAAAACAACACCCTCTTTCCTCCTCACAAATTACCGATTGGTTACAAGTTGCAAGTTGGGCTGGGTATGACGAGGAAGTCATTTCTCTCTGGCAACGTTACCGTTCAATGGCTATACCTGCGAGAGGTATGACTGCCGTTGCGCGAGCTTATCGCAACCAACGCCAATGGCCGCAAGCAATTCAGCTATGGCGCACAGCTTTGGCTTCCGAGGCGCAAAACCGTGACATAAAAGCGGGTCTGATTATGACGCTCGCCGATGCCAAACAGGATAAGGAAGCCCGGCGTCTGGCAAAAGATTTACTGGCACATCAACCCAATGCTGCCAATTACCGCCTGATGGCCTATGTCGATCAGGCCGCCGGTCGTACATGGGATGCCATGCAAATGCTCTCTATCGCCCATGAGCAGTTTCCCGATAATAAAGAAGTTACGCTGGACTACCTGTTTAGCTTAAAAAACAATCGGGTCAGTACTCCGGCATGGCACTTAGGACAACAACATTTCACACCATTAGCCCAAGAACAACGAGTAACCCATAAACAACTGCGCAGGCTGGAAGCCGATGCAGCCGCCGAATTAGTTCGCCTGTCAATCATCCCCAATCGCAGCGAAAAAGAACGGTTTGATCTCGCTGATAAAGCACTTGCACGCTACGAGCATATGCTCAACCAGTGGCATGCTCTGCCTGATGCTCAGCAAGATTATCAACAGGCCCGGATTGATCGTCTTGGTGCTTTACTCGCTCGCTATCGGATGCAGGACGTGATCGATGAATATCAGAGCTTGCAGAAACAAGCCGATCAAACGGAAGGGATGAATATCCCAGAATATGCGCAGAAATGGGTGGCTTCCGCCTATCTGAATCTGCGCCAGCCTGATAAAGCCCGAGAAATTTTGCGTTACCTGAACTATTCCAACCGGAATATTCCGACGCTTGGTAAATCATCATGGGACCATATCCCCCCGGAAGATGATATCGCCCTTTTCTATGCTGATGTGGAAAGCGAACATCTCGATCAGGCACAGCAGCTTGCTGCCCACATCAAGCATCGCAACGCTTATAAGGTCAATGTTTTTGGCTCCCCTATTCCTGTACCTAATGACAGTTGGCTACAAGGACAGCAATTTTTGGCAGAATCAGCGCGATTACGTGAAGATTTACCTGAGGCCGAAAAACGTTTTACCCATTTAGCCCGCACAGCTCCCGGCAATCAGAAACTGCGGGTAGATTTAGCGGCTATCTGGCTGGATCGCGGCTGGCCGCACCGCGCAGAAAGTGAACTGAAACAAATTGAAGGGCTGGACCCCCGCAACCTGTCCCTGGAAATTCAACAAGGTTATACCGCTCTCGCTTTGCAGGAATGGCACCAAATGGATTTACTGGCTGATGATGTCATTACCCGCGCACCTGAGAATATGCTGGCTAAACGTTTTAACCGGCTGCGCAATGTGCATCACATGTCAGAATTGCGTATCAGATTCACTCAGGGCATCGATTCCGATAGTCCGAAAAGTGGCAGACACAATTCAGATATTGACGCGGTAGTTTATAGCCCGCCCATTGATGATAATTGGCGTTTGTTTGCCGGTGGTGCCTACAGTCGCAGCCAGTTTTCAGATGGCCGGGGTTTGCACCATGATTGGCGCGGCGGTGTGGAATGGCGTTCACGGGATTTTTGGTTTGAAGGCGATATTTCTGCACATAACTATCGTCATGGTGGAAAAATAGGCTTACGCATTGCGGGGTGGCATGATTTCAATGACCAATGGCGTTTGGGCGGTTCAGCAGAACGCCTTGCCCGCAACACGCCCTTGCACGCATTGAGTAAGAATATTCACGCCAATGGCGGGCAAATTTATACTCGCTGGAGATACAGCGAACGCAGCCAATGGACTGCACGTTTTGCGCCTTCATTCTTCTCCGATGGCAATCATCGGCTTGAATACGGCATTGACGGCCTTCAACGCCTCTATACCAAACCTTACTTTAAGCTTGATGCGATGTTGGAGCTCAGTACTTCACAGAACAGCCGTCATCAGGATGCACCTTATTTCAATCCTAAACACGATTTTACGCTTCTGCCTCAACTGGAGGCCGATCACATCATCTATCGGCATTACCAAACTGTCTGGAGCCAGCAATTTGTGGCGGGTATCGGGCAATATTGGCAGCAGAATCATGACAATGGGCTGATCACAGTGCTGGGATATGGTCAACGCATTAAATGGAATGATGTCCTTGATGCAGGCGTGAGGATCACGCTGGATAAACGTCCTTATGACGGTAAACGAGAAAGTAACCTGCAAGCTGCTTTTGATCTAATCTATCGGTTCTAAAGGATTCTTTTATGATACACAACGCATTTCGCCATTGGTTGATGATATTGACACTGCTCATTAGCCTGTTCATTCCTCAACTCCACGTGATGGCATACGCAGAAAAGCCTGACTTCGTCCCACCAGCGCAACGTCCCCTTGCCATGAATGAACGCCCCTGGCCACAAAATGGTTTCGTTGTTCTGGCTTACCATGATGTTGAAGATGATGGTGCAGACCAGCGTTTTATGTCCGTTCGTACCAGCGCATTGAACAATCAATTTGCCTGGTTGCGGGAAAATGGCTACCAGCCTGTTACCGTCGATCAAATTCTCATCGCTAATCAAGGAGGAACTCCCTTACCGCCCAAAGCGGTATTACTGACTTTCGATGATGGTTACAGCAGTTTTTACCATCGCGTTTTTCCTTTGCTTAAAGCCTATAACTGGCCGGCAATTCTGGCACCTGTCGGGATTTGGGTTGATGCGCCAGACGGAAAGCCGGTCAATTTTGGCGGCTTGATGGTGCCACGGGAACGTTTCACCACATGGAAACAAGTTGCCGAAATGTCCCGCTCTGGTTTAGTGGAAATCGCTTCCCATACCTATCAACATCATTATGGGGCTGTCGGCAATCCACAAGGAAATACGGAGCCTGCCGCAGCCATCCGTATTTACGATCCGAAAACAGGCAAATATGAAAGTGATCACGCTTTTCGCCAGCGGATGGAGAAGGATATCGCAACTATCACTCAAAGGATCGTAACCGCCACTGGCAAGCAGCCGCGCGTTTGGGTTTGGCCTTATGGCATGGACAGCGGCGTTACACTGGAGATAGCCAAACGCCATGGTTACAAGATGGCACTGACACTGGACGACGGGCTGGCGAACGTCAATAATCTTGATAACGTTCCACGTATATTGCTCACCAATAATCCTTCCCTGAAAGAATTTGCCGAGCAGGTCATTCAGGTACAAAACAAACCGATCTTACGGATTGTCCATATTGATCTGGACTACGTTTATGATCCTGACCCCATTCAACAGGCAAGCAATCTCGACGAACTGGTACAACGCATTGCCGATCTCCGCGTCAATACCGTTTTCCTGCAAGCCTTTGCCGACCCTAAAGGCGATGGCAATGTGCGTGAGCTTTATTTCCCTAATCGCTGGTTGCCAATGCGAGCAGATTTATTTAACCGCGTCTCCTGGCAGCTCCACAGCCGATTGAACATCAATGTTTACGCATGGATGCCAGTTCTGGCATTTGAACTGGACCCTTCACTCCCGCGCGTCATGAGTTATGACGAAAGTCATAACAAGCTGTTTATCAATCCCACACAATACCGCCGCTTGTCTCCCTATAACCCGGACAATCGCCAGCAGATCAAAGAGATTTATCAGGACTTGGCTGCCCACGCTATTTTTCAGGGTATTTTGTATCACGATGATGCCGTCATGTCAGATTTTGAAGACGCCAGCCCGGATGCCATCAAAGCTTATCAAGCTGCGGGCTTACCTGCGTCCATCGCAGCCATTCGCCAAAATCCTGAACATTTCGCTCGCTGGACTCGTTTCAAAAGCCAATATCTGATTGATTTTACCCATGAGCTAACACGGGAGCTCAAGTCGATACAGGGTTATCAGATCAAAACCGCCCGCAATATTTTTGCCCTGCCGATACTGGAACCCGACAGCGAAGAGTGGTTTGCCCAAAATCTGGATGATTTCCTCACTCATTACGATTGGGTTGCACCGATGGCAATGCCATTGATGGAAAATGTACCGCTATCAAAAAGTAATCAGTGGCTGTCCCGCTTGGTGAAAACCATTGCGAAACACCCACAGGCTCTGGATAAAACCGTCTTTGAACTCCAATCCGTAGATTGGCACAAGCCGATGGATAAAAGAGCAATACCCGGACATCAATTAGCAGAATGGATGCGCCAATTACAGCTTAATGGCGCCCAGAATTTTGGTTATTACCCGGATGACTTTCTCAATAATCAACCAGAAATGAACAAGGTTCGCCCTTTTATTTCTCCTGAATGGTATCCACTTAATGATTGATCGAATTCTTGCTTTTATCGTGCTTTGCATTGTCTTGAGTATTCCCCTTGGCATTGCCGTGGCTTTTACCGGTGAAGTCATGCTGAACTTTGTCTTTTTTTGGCCATTATTTATGTCTGCTATTTGGATTTCTGGCGGCATTTATTTTTGGCTCTATCGGGAAAGGCATTGGAAATTTTTTGATAAAGAAGCGCCGTCTCTTAATGGCGATCCTCTGATTTCCATTCTGATCCCCTGCTATAACGAAGGGCCGAATGTTCGCGAGACATTGCTGGCAGCATTGAACCAGCGCTATCCCAATATTGAAGTGATCGCAATTAATGATGGCTCAACAGACAGCACCGCTGATGAACTCAATGCCATGGCAAAACAGCATCAAGCCTTGCGAGTTATACACCTGAAACAGAATCAGGGAAAAGCAACCGCACTTCAGGCAGGCGCAGCGGCGGCTAAGAGTGATTATCTAGTCTGCATTGATGGCGATGCCCTGCTGGATCAGGATGCCGCCGTCTGGCTGGTCAAACCCATAATCGATCACCCCCGCGTTGGCGCTGTTACGGGCAATCCCCGCGTTCGCACCCGATCCACTTTAGTTGGACGCGTTCAGGTTGGGGAGTTTTCCTCCATCATTGGCCTGATCAAACGTACCCAACGGGTTTATGGTCAAGTATTTACTGTCTCTGGCGTCGTTGCAGCCTTTAACCGCAGGGCGCTTGCTGATGTTGGCTACTGGAGTAATGACATGATCACGGAAGATATTGATGTGAGTTGGAAACTCCAATTGCACCATTGGGCTGTATTTTTTGAACCCCGTGCCATCTGCTGGATTCTGATGCCTGAAACACTAAGGGGATTATGGAAGCAACGGCTACGTTGGGCACAAGGTGGAGCTGAAGTTTTTCTGAAAAATCTACGTAAATTATGGTCATGGAAATATCGTCGCATGTGGGTGTTATTTGCGGAATTTTGCTGTTCCGTTATCTGGTCATTTACGTTTGCCCTTTCTATCATCTTATTTTTCCTCGGTATGTTCTTCACATTACCGGAAAATATTCGTGTCTATACGCTATTTCCGCCCGGATATACGGGTTTGATACTGGCAATCACCTGCCTGATTCAATTTACGGTCAGTTTGGTCATTGAACGACGCTATGAAAAACACGTTGCATCATCGCTTTTCTGGGTGATTTGGTATCCGTTGGTCTATTGGATGCTGAATCTTTTTACGACACTGGTATCTTTTCCCAAAGTGATGCTCATGGTACGCAGAAAACGTGCCCGCTGGGAAAGCCCTGATCGGGGAATAGAGAGAATCGAATCATGAAAAATCCACTGATTTTTACTGAACAAAGATTATTGCCTCACCTGATTGATATTTTGCTGACCATTCTGGCCTGGGGCGGTTTTATCTATTTATTCATGCTGGGATTACTTAATGTCTCCTATAACGTCCCCAGACCTTTTGCTTCAATATTCACTTTAGAAATAGGGATAATCGCTCTTTATATCGCTATTGCTGTATTTAACGCGCTCTTACTCATCGGCTGGGCAAAATATAATCAACAGCGCTTTAAAATAGAACGCCGTCAACATCGCCCTACTCTCACTCACACAGAAGTGGCAAAAAGTCTTACTTTGGAACAAAAATTATTAGATGTCTTAAGGCAAAGCAAAGTTTCCAGTATCACTTATGACAATCATGGACATATAATAGGTATCAATAAAAAACCATCAACATAGAGATAGCAATCTATTAATAACCAAAGATATTATACCTTTTAGTTATTAACTTAACGCCAAATACAGTGTTTGGTTAACAATAGATTTCACAGCCTGTCTCAACGGGTGCTACTAATGCCATGATGGGACAGGCTCTTACTTTGTTAATAATTTCAACACTATTATTTAGACGATATGAAAGGCAAATACTGGAACTCGTTATGCAAATGATTGAAAGGACTCATCATCTTTGTAAACGTATTGTTTTTAAACATTGTGTTTCCAGATTATTTCTACGGGTGCTGACGACCTTGTTCTTAATTAACGTAATATGTAATTCAGTAGCAATGGCTATGCCTGAGGTCAATGAGAGAATCAATGAAAATGTTGCACGGGTAGTTTCTGGAATTATCAGCTATACACACTGGCCTGCAACACCGACGACGCTGCATTTATGTCTGGTTCCTCCGTCCAATTATATTAGCGAGTTAACTCACATTAATATGATTTCTGATTACACAGAATTACAAATAGAAACGCTGAATTTCAACGTAGGACAATTAATAGAAAAATGTGACATTATTTATTATGGTCTGGTCGACCCAAAGCTTCAACAGCAAGTAATTAGCCAGAAAAATGACAAACCCCTGCTTACGATTGCTGAAAATAACCCACATTGTGAAGCCGGTAGCGCATTTTGCCTCAACATAACCAGTACTCAGGCAACATTCGGCCTTAACCTTGATATTCTGGCGCGCAGCGGAGTACGCATAAATCCGAATGTCCTGCAATTGGCGCGTAAGGTGGAATAATCGGTATGAAAAAGCGCTATTCACTGATGTCATCACGCCCTACCTTACGTCAGGCCTTTCACAGGATCCACCTGACCATTACATTCATCATATTGTCGGTCGTGGGTTTATTCCTATCTTTATTGGCACTGCTTGCCATGCAAAAATATGCCGAAAATAGCCTGAAACTGACCTCCACGACTATCGCCCATACAGCGCAAGCTGCCGTGGTTTTTCAGGATAAAGCTGCCGCAACCGAAATATTAGAAATGATAGCGGTTCATAATGGTTTTACCGAGGCCAAAATTTTTGATGCCAAACAGCAAGTATTTGCCAGTTGGCAAGCAGATCAGGAATCCAGCACGGGTAATTTTAAAATGTTGGTCGAACGTTGGCTTTTTCCTGAACCTCTTATCCTGCCAATTTATCATCATCAACAAAAAGTAGGATCAGTCTGGTTAGTTGGGAACAGCGACCATATCATCCAATTTATTTATCAGGCCCTGTTGGTGCTGTTCGCCTGCCTGCTGTTCAGTGCCGTGATTTCCCTTTACCTCTCCTTACGCATGCACGATGGTATTGTCAGGGCATTGCAGAATATTACCCTCGTCGCCCATGACGTCCGTCAGCGGAGAGCATTTTCACGGCGAGTGCCTTCTGCCCACATTGCTGAACTGCATGAGTTAAGCCGGGTTTTTAACCACCTGCTCGAAGAACTGGAAGAGTGGCAACACCATTTGCAAACAGAAAAAGCGGTTTTGACCTGGCAGGCACAACATGATTCCCTGACCGGCTTACCAAACCGGGCCACCTTTGAACGCGTACTTTCAACCGTCATGAATGATAAGTTTATGTGCGAAAGTGCGGCGATCTTGTTTATCGATGGCAATAGACTTAAATATGTCAACGATATCTATGGACATGCAGCCGGTGATCACGTTCTTGTCACTATCGCAGCCACTTTAAAAAGGAGGGTAAGGAAAACAGATACCGTCGCCCGACTTGGCGGGGATGAATTTGCTATCTTACTGCCTTCCGCCGATTTGAAAGATGCGGAACGCATCGCAAAAAATATCATTCATGCCATGGACACCCCCATTCTTCTCCCTAACGGCCAACACCTGCGTATCACTCTCAGTATTGGTATTGCCTTATCCAACGGTGACTTAACAGCGGAACAACTTTTATCCGAAGCTGATGCAGCTATGTACCACATTAAAC
This sequence comes from Xenorhabdus entomophaga, assembly GCF_037996725.1. Lineage (NCBI taxonomy): Bacteria > Pseudomonadati > Pseudomonadota > Gammaproteobacteria > Enterobacterales > Morganellaceae > Xenorhabdus > Xenorhabdus entomophaga. The sequence continues at coordinate 9,183 of NZ_JBBMXH010000097.1, read as the reverse complement.
AACGAGGCGGCGGCTGGTATGCTGCTGATACAGCAAAGCTAAACTACCTATCAAGGAACTCATCATGAGTAAAAGCCGTTCTTTTATATTTATTTGTACATTCATCTGCACCCTTTTCCTCAGCGCCTGCCAGAATAACGGCAGACTGACAACAGCACAAATCGCCGCCCTTAAACAACAAGGGTTTCAACAAACCGATGAAGGCTGCTTATTTGGCATCCACCACGCACGCCTTGATGGTCATACTGACAACTATGGGGAAGTGAGCTACAACAATCAGTTATCTCTTAAACGCGCTAACACCGTTGCAGAGGCCTTGACACAGGGCGGTATGCAGCGTACTCATCTGACAACCCGTGGATTAGGGCCAGACCAGCCTATTGCTGATAACCGAAGCTCAAAAGGCCGGGCAGAAAACCGTCGGGTCGCCATTGTGATAACGGCGCCATAATAACGACACCATAAAGTAAACAAAATGAATTTAATACAGTGTTGTTTGTTACGAACCCCTCAGTAATATATTGATATAAAAAATAATAATTTGACCACGGCCACGGATGGCAGAAATATTTTGTCTATTTCAATCCTCTTCACACATTACGAAATTTTTTGCTCAATTCTCCACGTATAACCAAAATAGCTATTTCCTGTCTCTAATTTCTTCCTGTAACATAGCCGACACGGTTTTATCAAAAAAAGAACCGCCCTTTGTAAAGGGTAAGTTAATAAAAGTTTGCGCATTTAGATAACAAGTCTACTGTTGAGTTAAGTGCTTTACCAAAAAGGAGAAATGATGGGGCTGGATCTGAAATCATTCCGATCTTTGTATCGAATGTTCGTGATGTTATTCATCACCATCACTATCAGCACAGGTTTTATATTCTGGAGACTATTTTCCAATTATCAGGATAATATACAGCCAGATAGTAAATTAGAAAGTGTATTTATTTTACTATTTTTACTGACTCTTTTAGCTGCGGTGTTTTTTTATAAACACACCAAAACGATTACCATCCCAGAATATCGTTTGAAAAAAGCAATTCAAAACAAGCAGTTCATTCCCTATATACAACCCATTCTTTCCAGTGAAAACAATAAGATAATTGGATGTGAAATCCTTGTCCGCTGGCAGCATCCAACTCACGGGTTATTGGCGCCAAATAAATTTATTGCCCAAATTGAAAAATCAGATCTCATTATTCCTTTAACTCATCACCTAATCACCCAAGTACAAGATTACTTCGCACCTATCGCCCACCAATTACCTGAACACTTCAATTTTAATTTCAATATCAGCGCCAGACACTATAAAGATGCTCGTTTGGTCGATGATTGCCGGTATTTTCTTAACGCATTTCCGGAAGACTCAGTCAGGTTAATTTTAGAAATTACCGAGCGGGAATTATTAGAGCCGGACGCACAGACAATTAATCTATTCAATAAGTTGAATGAATTAGGTGTATTAATCGCACTGGATGATTTTGGTACAGGCTATTCTAATTACAATTATTTACAAAAATTTAATGTTAACTTAGTAAAAATTGGTCATAACTTTGTCAGCAAAATGAATACCGACATGATTTCAAAACATATCGTAGAGAATATCATTAACCTTGCCCTGCAATTAAATTTAGAAATTGTGGCAGAAGGCATTGAAAACCAGAAACAGCTAAATCAACTCAAAAACTATTCTGTCGATTATTTACAGGGGTACTATTTTGACCGCCCGATGCCGTTGGAAGAGTTTGTCAGGAAATGGTTATGACGGGGATTTCTCCTGCAAAAACAATCTTCCAATACTTTCAGTTTGCACAATACTGTCACTATGGTAACAATTTTTAATGATTTTTCGTCATTATTGATACTATTGTGTCAAATTTTCAGATCTGACCATTTCTGTTCCATATGCTGAGCAATGGTCGTCGCTAATGATTTATCAATCCCCAACTTATTGGCAATCGATTGAAAACGACGGGTTTCGTCATAAATTTCTTCGAGCATATTCAATAAAGGCGTAATGCCGGAGAACCCTGCCTGCCCGGCTAATTGCTCCAACGCTATAGAGGTAATCACTTTGCCATTGCCGTTAAACGAGGTCATATGTTCGTTATAAGGTGATGGCATATATACCACATCGTAAAATGGAGAAAGCTGCCAGTTGTCAGCATCATCAGCCAAATAAGCAAAATTTTTGGCGTGATCATCCTGATTAACGGTGAGATAGTTAAACAAAGCCCGCTTCACCAATTTTTGAGCTTCTTTTGCGCCACACAAGTGTCTCGTGGCTTTAACCAAATCAATATAATCCAAGGAGGGTTCTCTGAATGGCGCATCCAACAACCCACAAGCAGAAATCATGTGGTAGCGGCCTTGTACCGAGCAATCAAATCGCGTTTGCTGTAACCAAAAACGCCCATTTTTTGCATCCACTAACTCAAAATCAGGCACTTCAATCCCAACGTTTCTGGCCATTGTCATATAGGCGTATTCAACGAGACTTTCAGAATGCTTCAAAGAAAATCGATCAGACGTCAATTTAATAATCAGTTTTTCGCCAATAGCATCAGCATGGGTTGAGAATCGTCCATCAGCAGATTTTGTCACATTGAGTTTGGGGCGAGCGCCACCAGAGCCGCTGGCATCCATCAGAGAGTTAAGAAAATCAGATTGTGTGCCTTCAAATTCTTTAACTGCTTCTTTGCCAAGCGTAATGAGATCGATATCTCGCTTATTAGTATCGGTGAACGGCATTACAGGCTCGTAGTAAAGCGCGCCAGAACATCGCTCACCAATATAAGCAAGCCGTTCTAAGGCAGTTACCATTTTTGGATTGTAGCCATTTGTGCGAAACACACGATCCATTAAATACAGTCCCCAACCATCAGGCAGACTGTCGCCGAAAACTCCATGTAACCCATAATGAGGTTCTTTAGGCGCTTTTTGTAATGAGGTATCTGCTTTAATCAGAAAAGGAGAGAGTGATTTCGGATGAGTTACAAGATATGAATCATCATACTGAAAATAAACCCCCTCTTTATTCTCCGCCAATTGGCCTACAAGTACGCTGCTTCCATCAGAAAATCTTCTTTTAACATTCAGCGGAGTATTAAGCATTTTTCAATACCTCAGCAATCGTGGTGGGTTCTCGCTTACGTTCTTTAGTGAGTTCATGGAGTGACTGTAACTCACCAATTGCTTCCAATAACATAAGAAACTGCCGTAATGAGATATTACCTGTACGCTCAAATTTCCTAATGGTGCTATAGGGCACGCCGGAGCGTTTAGCTAAATCTTCGACGGACATTTTTTGTTGTTTACGTTGCCGCTTGATAAAATCTTTTAATTCATGCTGCACATCATAGGCAGTATAGAGAGAAAGCATGAGAATAGCCTCTGTTACTATTATGACAATAATATAGTAAATTCACGATAAAATTGCCACTATAGTAACATTTTTATATCAAGCTTAAGCTTACGAAAATAAAACCAACTATCCAAATCCTGAATGATATGAAAAATTAAATATAACACGCTGTTTTATTTGACGTTAATAAACTTCCGTGTTTATTCAGCATGATTGGCAATTTATGTAAAAACACATAACCATCATGTTGAAATTCAATCATAATTTTATTGGAAGAAGATATAAAAAAAGTATCGCCATCAAAAAAACAACCCGAATTTAACTTTAAGTAATTCCCAACAAACTCATCAATATGATTAACATCCATTAGATAGACGTGATCTTTTGTATAGGAATCTTCATTGACGATAAAAATATCACCGGAAAGGTATTTCCTGAAATTGATTAGACCCAGTATTTCTGAATCCTCCATCCTATCCCAATTGTCTATCTTACTCAAAAACTCAAACCTGCTTTCTTGTGCAAATCCGACGTAATTTAGTAATATCAATTCGCCACCAATAATAGGACGTAATATCAAATCAGCTTTATCCATTGTATATTTTTTATAGCTTTCCATACCACTTACCTTTGGCTTATTCCATATATTGATTAACAATACATAAAATAATCTGACCTTTCCACCTTATTTAAAGGCATTTTTGGCTTCATTTAAGCGCATAGAATTAGCTTTTCAAGAATAATCAAAATACTTTCACAAGATAATATCAGCTTACTATTTAAGAATAAGAAAAACTTGGCTTCAGGCTATGAATACTAATTATTTCCACTGTTCTTAACAAAGAATAGAGAACAAAAAAAACACTAATGGAAGTTATAAAGAATAATAACTTCCTCTTAGTGCTTTTTATCATTTTTGCCCTTCCGCCTCCATCATTGGCACAAATTCATGACCAGAAATTTTATGTAATTTCAATCAATTGAAAAGCGGGGTAAGTAGATGTTCTCAAGTTGAACTACCTAACTTTCATAGGTATCAGGAATGGAATGTATAAGCCCGGCATGACAAGGGCAGGTCGTCCGGCTATCCAACGTTCCCGCCAATTTTGTTCCTTTATCCAGAAAAGAAGCAACCCCTCCGACAATGGCATAATTTCCTGAATATCTGCCACAAGTCACAGTAGAACCTTCAATAGCTGCTTGTTTTCCATAAAATTTAATGTTGCTGGTTCCGGTAAGAATTGCACCGCCACACGTTGTTTTATCACCAACTGTCAGAAAATTTCCCTTTGCCATATTATTCCCTTCATTTTGATGTTTATTTAAAATAAGTCAGAATATTCCGACTCAGTTTTTTTCATCCTGAATCATTTTGCCTCTATCTATACTTATCCGACTTCGTCAATCAACAAACCAATGTCACCACTGAAATTTTACTGGCTTTTCGTTACAATATTTTCGGCCAGTGACATGTGGCTGACAGCATATTTCGCCTGCCATGCTTTGGGGTTGATCAAATAATGTTGCCGGAAACGCTTGGAAAAATGACTTGGGCTAGAATAACCCACTGCGACAGCGACTTCAATAACACTCATCCCTTTCTTCAATAAATCTTCAGCCGTGGTCAACGAGCGTTTTCCAGATATTGGTGGAAAGTACGGAAAACAACGGCACGAAATTCCTCTTTTAATTTCCGCTCATTCAAACCCACGGCTTTTGATAATTATTTTATTATCCAAGGTAATGATAATCACTGTTAATTATTTTAATTGCATTGTAGACAGCGCGGCGGTTAATTTGATAACAGAAGATAATTCCTGAGCTTCAATTTGGTCACGTTGATTCGCAGTGGGCTGGATACAATGCAAATAATGGCTTTGCTCAATCAGTTCAGACGCCGGGGGTATCGCGTTACGTTGCGTGAGCTTTGCCAAAATTCAGTGAGTCACAATAATACCCAATAAAATTCCCACCACCCCAAAATCAGCGTCGCTAAATGTGGTATTGGCAATACCGATGTTTCCTAATACCGGTAACAGGAATACGGGCAGAAAAGTGATTAACATGCCTTGTGTAAAAGCACCCAGTATCGCCCCTCTTTTTCCTCCCATCGCATTGCCAAAAACACCTGCGGTTGCACCAACAAAGAAATGCGGTACGACACCCGGAATAATGATCGTCATGTTCAGCAGGTAGAGAATAAACATGCCAGTGATACCGGCGGCAAAGCTACTCAAGAAACCAATCAGGACAGCATTAGGCGCATAAGGAAAAACGACAGGGCAATCCAATGCGGGTTTGGCATTTGGCACCAATTTATCAGAAACCCCCTTAAATGCCGGCACAATCTCGGCAATCACCATTCTGACACCTTGTAAGATGATATAAACTCCCGCCGCAAATGTGATGGATTGCATCACTGCAAACATGAAGCTATTTTTTCCACCACTGACTTGCCGGACAAAATCATCGCCAGCAAACAGGCAAGTGATGATAAAGATAATCGCCATGGTAAAAGAGATCGCAACAGGCGTATCACGCAGAAACAATAGACTTTTCGGTACGTTCATTTCTTCTGTGGAATGCGCTTTGTTCCCCAGTTTACTGCCGATAAAACCCGCCAGAACATAAGAAAGTGTCGAGAAATGCCCAAGCGCCACATCATCAGAGCCTGTGACTTTTTTCATGTAAGGGTGGATAATAGCGGGAAAAAAGACCATTGAAATCCCAACGACAAGCGAACCGATAACGACTAACGTCATCCCCTTTATTCCGGCTACTGACAGGATAACGGCCACCATCATCGACATAAATAAGGTATGGTGACCCGTCAGGAAAATAAATTTCCACGGTGTGAAACGAGCAATCAGTATATTGATAATCATGGCAAAAAACATGATCAACGCCATTTCTTTGCCAAAACTTTTCTGAGCGATCGATACAATCGCTTCATTATTGGGTATTACCCCCTGAATCCCAAAAGCATGTTGGAAGATAGTCGCGAATCCTCCCAACGCATTAACAACTAACCCCGCACCTGCCCCTAAAATGACAAACCCAAGAATCGTTTTTACTGTTCCGGTGATACATTCTGTTACCGGTTTTTTCTGAACGGCTAAACCAATCAGGGCGATCAATCCGACCAGAACAGCAGGCTCTGACAACACATCGTTCATCAGAAAGCGGAAGAAATCCATACTCGGCTCCAATTACAATTTACCCATCTCAGCTAATGCCGCAGACAAACGCACTCTCATCGCAGATTTATCCAACATATTTTCCAGCGCAATGATTTTCCTATCCGCATTCTGTATAACCAGTTGCTCAGCAATATCTTTCGTACCAACAAAAATATCACTCACGGCTCCTTTGGCTGATCCCAAATCAATATGTTCAACACTGGCTTCCACACCTAATTCTTGCAGGATATTTTTGATGCTCATTTCCATTATCAAGCTCGTGCCTAAACCATTACCGCAAACGACTGTAATTTTCATGATATTGCCCGCCATGTGAGGAGATATGGGTCAGTAACCTTGAACAATCGAAAAAATTTCGTCCCGGCTACTGGAATACATTAATTGATTGATTTCTCGTTGATCATCAAAAAGTTCAGCCAGCTCAGCAAGGACTTCAATGTGGCTGTTGCTGTTTGTTGTCGCGAATACGATTAATAATTTGATGGGATCATTACTTTCAGAGCCGAACGCAACGCCCTGATGAAATACGGTTAAACTTAAAGCAAGGCGATTGGCCCCCTGTTCGGGCCTTGCATGTGGGATTGCAATACCCGGACCAACGACGTAATACGGGCCAATTTCTTCATGGGAACGGTAAATGGCTTCAATATAGCTCGGTTCAATTGCGCCGTTATCAATCAGTGGCTGGCATGCGATCGCAATAGCTTCACACCAATCTTTTGCACAGGGAACCCATTGGATAACATCAGAAGTCAGTAAAGTTTTCAGCACTCAGTTTCCCTCAGCGAAATAGCCCAATGTATAAAAAGGATAGTCACTGAAAACCAAATGCACCGATGGAACGCGATAAAAAGCACAGTAATACGGGGTAAATCACATTTTGGTATGACACTGCCAAACTCTGAATGGCCTGAGTCCGGTAGAGTCCCAAACTCAGGCATAATTATCTTCTTAGTGCAATCCACCCAACTTTATGGGAATACTTTAAGTTAAGCAGGGTGCAGATCACTTCATCATTTCCCTATCTTTCAGATGAAACTGATTATAATTATCCATTTCAATCTGTATGGTGCCGGATTTATTCCCATAGGCATCGTAGAAAATAAAGCATGGTGCATTACTCGCTTCATTAGCCCAAAAATCCGCCGCGGGTGATTGGAAATATAACCTGCTGATATTAATGGTATCCGTGTGTGTTGTAGTGTGTATCATTACTTTTGGGTCTGTACTGTATGTTTCAACAGAAATTCCGCCACTGCCTAGCGAATGTGTGTGTTTCTTAGTCATAGCACCAACTTCAATGACCCTATCTTCTGCGTCCACGCCCCAAATAAACCAGAGATAGAGATCTTCTTGCTTCTCAAAAGAAGATTTATACGTAAGGTGAGCAAATCTACGGAAGTCCTTGCTTTTTCTATTATTATCTTCTGTTGTATTCCATATGGCTATATTACGCACAACGAACCCATTTTTAATGGCGAGATAGTGATTATTCTGAGACCATGATCTTGTAAAATCTTCCTCTTTGGTACTACTTCCCCCAACCCCATAGTAAGTCTCGATTTTTTCATGAACGTTGAATATACCTGAATTGACATTTTCGATTACACTCCAAACAAGATCTGCGGCACGATAGATGATCGGTGCATGACCAACAACAGAGATAGCTGAGCCGAACGCTTTACTCTCTGCTATATATGTTTTTCCGTCAAACGTAATCCGCGCACTTATCATGATTGCCTCTTCTTTCTTCGTCGTGACCCAATAGAGTTTGCGTTGGATAGTATCAGACTCTAATGTCCCGTTTGTTACTTCTTCATATAACGGGTCAGATACCTGTAAATTTTTAACGAAGGGAAACGTATGACTATAATTATTTTCAACAGAACTATATGACCAATTACCTGATAATGTTTCATTAGTAGCGTAGTTAATTAATTCAATACTATTTAACTGCTCATCGGACAAAATAATCGTATTATTAGTGCTATCGGCTGCCCTGATCTTAATAAGAATTCCACACTGCATGTTTTCGTTAGCATAGATATGATCTTGCTGGTTACCCGAGTACGACATTATATAAAATTTAGCTATTCTATTGTTTTTTTTCACTTGAAGATTATTATTTTGCTGTTGTAGGCTCATTGCAATATCCTCTACTACATAAAAAATTTAAATTAATTTTCATAAAATTTATTAGTTAAAGAGAAATTAATCCAATTTATGGATGCTTCAAATCATTGCCCAAGTCGTTACAAAAAATTGCAACTTAATTATGTTTATTATAGTCACTATTTCGCACAGCAAAGGGCATCTGATAGAAAGTTATCTTGAAGTTGCTGAACTTAATGTCTTAGGTAAGTCAGTGTAAAAACCAGGCTTGCAAAGATAGTGTTTTCAATACCAAATAACAAATTAATATCAAACAGTTAACAAATACACAGATGCCAGAAAAAATTAACCATTTTTTCGCTCAGGTTAGTTGCTGTATGTGATCTTTCTTCTATACTATATAACTTTTCAAAATGGTAGGAGTGTCAAAGAAACTCAGTCCAAATTTTGCGAGTTTTGATTTTCCAGAAACAAAAAGGCAAAAAAGAGGACTGAGTTATGCTTATC
>NZ_JBBMXH010000096.1:0-18349 GCF_037996725.1 Xenorhabdus entomophaga | reverse complement strand
CAGTTGCCAGACCGCAAGGTGTTTTAACAAATCAAAAGGGGTTTTTATAGCAGACTTATAGCTGTAAGCTCTACGGAACCCCCAGCCAAGCTGGGGGTTTTCTATATACAACAAAAACAGCACCCGAAGGTGCTGTTTCAAAAAAGTATTAATGTACTCTTTTCTTTCAGGCCACTTCTGTAGTAGCGGCAATCTGAAATCATCTTTTGCTGTCATGACTCACTGAACTGTGGCATTGGTTGACGGAAGCTACGGGTCACAAAGAACATATAAATGAGACCAAATCCGCCCCAAATCAAACCTAATTCCATCGATTTTGCTTCCAGGTTCATCCACAAAACACCTACTGTCGCTGCCCCCAAAAGTGGCAGGATCAAGAAATTCAAGGTGTCTTTCAGTGTATTATTGCGGCGTTCACGAACATAGAATTGCGAGATCACCGACAAGTTAACGAAAGTAAATGCCACCAGTGCACCAAAATTAATCAATGCAGTTGCAGTCACCAGATTCAACCAACAGGCTGATAGAGCAACGATGCCAACCAATAGGACGTTAATCGCAGGGGTACGCCATTTTGGATGAACATAAGCAAATACTTTCTCAGGCAGTACGCCATCACGCCCCATCACATAAAGCAGTCGGGAAACGCCTGCATGAGCAGCCATACCGGAAGCCATTACAGTGACACAAGAGAAGACTAAAATAATCGCTTGGAATAGTGCCCCTGCGACATACAACATAATTTCCGGCTGAGATTCATCCGGGTTTTTAAACCGCGAAATATCAGGGAAATAGAGTTGTAAGAAATAAGAGACTGCAATGAAGATAACACCACCAATTAATGCGGTCAGGAAAATCGCTTTCGGAATGACCTTTTCCGCATTAGGTGTTTCTTCAGATAAGGAACTGATGCCGTCAAACCCGAGGAAAGAGAAACAAAGTATCGTCGCTCCGGTTATCATTGGAATCAATTTCGCTTCTTCCGACGTAAACGGCCGCATACTGAGCAATGTGCCAGCACCTTCACCATGATGTACGCCGTACATTAATAAGCCAACAAATGCCACTATAACAGCTACCTGCACAACTACGATCAAACCGTTGAGGTTAGCCACAACGTTGATACCACTCAGGTTGAAAACTGTCATTAAAATTGCCAAACCAACAACAAAGATCCAGGGATCAACACCAGGAAAAATGGCTTGAAGATAAATTTTTGCCAGCAGGATATTGATCATCGGCATAAGCAGATAATCCAGCAAAGATGACCAACCTACCATAAACCCAAGATGGGGGTTCATTGATTTTTGTACATATGTATAGGCAGAGCCTGCTGATGGAAAACGTTTTACTAATTTCCCGTAACTTAAAGCTGTAAATAAAATTGCGATCAGTGCGATAGCATAAGATGTCGCGACATGCCCATCCGTTAATTTGGAAACAATGCCAAAAGTATCAAAGATAGTCATTGGCTGTATATAAGCAAGGCCCATCATGACCACCTGAAACAAGGTCAAGGTTTTTCTCAGTTGGACGCGGTTATTGGCACTGGCTTGGTTAGTGCCGAGAGAGATTGAATTATGCGACATGAGCGAAACCTCCCATAACTTCGATTTGGGTACTGATACAACTACTTAATCGATAGTTACTGGGTAGACTTCGCATCTGTCTATAAACAGAAAAGAAAGAAAAATTAGAGGATGGTAAATTAATAGAGCGCCATGCCCCATAGTCATCGTTGCAGCAACGAGCGCCAATCGGCACAAGTGCAAAAGAGAATAATTGCTCCATATTTGCATTCCTCAGTACAGCAACCTTATTTCAATTATGGTTGCTTTTAGTCAGTATCGATCCGGAACAAAATCCGGCCTCTTGGTGTTGTAAAAAATAACTTAACGCAAAAAAAATAACTGATGCATATTTACGCATCAGTTATTTTTAGTGCACGCATTTTGCACTTCGAGTCCAGAAATAGCAAGTGCTATAACACTAAAATCTATTATTTTTTACGACACTACAAAGCCTTAGAGGATAGGCTCTTACTGAGTCAGTGCTGAAATTTAACGCCATCATATCCATTGATTAGACTCTGTAAATTTTTAGCACAGAGCGAAACTATTTGCCAATTGATTATGATGACGTTGATGTCAAAAAAATCATCCCATCATCATAAAATTGATGCGGGATGATTTTATATTACGTCTAAATGTTAAGTATAATGACTAATATTAATAAAAAAGTGAAATATTAATTAAAAATCATAATTGATGCCGATATTGTAACGGCGGCCATCTAGGACTGCATCATGACTTTCTTCAGTTACTCGTTTATCAAAAACATTATAAACCCCACCTAACAAGCGTAGATTTTTAGACAAATTATAAGTCATCCCTAGATCGACAAAAGTATAAGAAGGGGTTCCATCTCTCATACTAGAGCGGTATTGATAGTTTTTTGTTTTACCACGGAAATTGATACGGGTCCATGTATTCAACTCGGATAAAGGTTGCCAGTTCATGGTTGCATTCGCCATATGTGTTGGCATTTTATTTAAAGGCTGTCCTTTGAAATTACCACTTTTTTGTTCAGAATCGGTATAAGTATAGCTTGCAGCCAATGATAGACTCTCAACGATGTCCCAATTTATGGTAGTTTCAACACCACGAATATTAGCTTTATCAACATTTATACGTTTGTTAATAAAATCATACTTATCACCACCTATATTACAATCTTTTTCACAATCTTTAATTTCAGTGATTTTATCTTTGAAATCAGTATTAAATACAGTCACACCAATATTAAAGTTCTCTTGGTTATTCCAGATAATACTAATTTCTTCATTAACACTTTTCTCTGGCTTGAGGTCTGGGTTACCTAAGATCATGCCACTACTGAAACGTCCGCCCGTTGTCTGTCCCCAGTTAGGGGCAACTTGTCTTATATCAGGAGAACGATAACCTGTAGAAATACCACCCTTAACAGTCCATTGCTCATCCGCATGCCATACTCCATATAGACGAGGAGTCCAATGCATGCCGAAATTTTGATCTTTATCTAACCGAATGCCGCCAGTCAGAGCAAAATCATTGATCATTTGCCATTCGTCTTCTGCAACTAATGCCCAACTCCAACGAGTTAACTTATTAACATCTTTGGCTGAAGGTAGTTTGTTACTATTGTCCCGCAAATCTTCATAACGATATTGACCACCAATACTTATTGTATGGTCGTCAAGAACAAACGTCGTATGGTTATTAAATACCGTATCGTTGTTTGTCATTTTACGTTCAGGGTTACGAGATTCATCTCTTTGAATATAAGACGTAGTCGTTCCAAAATCATAAACACCATGATGAGTAATGGAATAATTGTTTCGTTTATAACGGCTTATATCATTTTCACAAGATTTTGGCTGACAGTCGCGAGTCTTACCAATCGTTGAGTCGCGATCTTGTTCATAGCGGGCAGCTTCAAAAGTAAAATCATTTTGTTCATCTGGAGTTAAAGACAGAGCAACAGCACCGTTGCGCATCTCCTGCTCTCTAAATCCACCTAAAAACTTATCTTCATTGCGATGCGAATATAAACCATTTACTCTCAAACCTAGCAATCCCTCAATTACTGGGCCTGCAGCATAAATACTTTTCTGATAGCTGTTACCAGATTTTTTGCTTTCAGTCAGAGTAGCGTCTGCATTCAGAGTTAAATGCCATTTTTTCTGTGCCTTACGAGTAATAACATTAATTACTCCCCCCATAGCATCAGAGCCGTATAAGGAAGACATCGGTCCTCGCACCACTTCAATACGCTCAATTGCGGCCAATGGTGGTAACCATCCCTGTTCAATTCCCGGACCATCACTATTTGGACGGGTGCTACGGGTATCAACGCGCTTACCATCAACTAGAATCATGGTATATTTCGGAGCCATACCACGAATACTAATATCACTACTGCTTCCACCCCCCGTAACAACCACCCCTGGCACATCTTTCAATGCGTCCGTTACATCACGGTAAGCTTTAGTTTCCAACTGTTCACGGCTAACAACTGAAATGGAAGCAGGTGCATCCTCAATTTTTTGCTGGAAACCCGCTGCAGTTGTTACAACTATTTTATCTTCACCACCATTAGCTGCATTAACAGTCAAAACAGTGCTGGATGAGATAGCAGCAATAATGCCTAATACGATTTTTTTCTTTGCAAAAACAGCCATTCCCGATTCTCCAAAAGGTAGAATAGAATTAATTTAAATTAATATGGATAATCGACATACACCCGCAACACAGGGATAAATATCTATCCCTGTCAGTGTCATGCTTATTAAATTAATGACTTTTTAATTTAATAAAAAAGTTTATATCTTTTATTATTCTAACTCGCCAATTCCGTCACCAAACCATCAATTAATACTTGTGGTACACCCTGAGAACAACGCTCAATTCGGCCTTTGATACCATAAACCTCAGCCAAACTATCAGGTGTAATAACCTGTTCAGGTGCACCTTCAGAAATTAATTGACCTTTCTTTAGCATTAATACATGGTCTGCATGACGCAATGCAATATTTATATCGTGAACAACAACAACAGTAATAATATTACGACGTTTCGTTTCGCGTGCAACCAAATCCATGACGTGATACTGGTAATTTAAATCCAGCGCACTTAATGGTTCATCAAGTAATAACAGAGCTGGATGGCGGATTAATGACTGAGCCAATCCAACCAACTGTTTCTGACCACCCGATAATTGATCCAAGTAGCTAAGAGCCAAATGATCGATACCGAGCTGGCGTAGCAGCTCCATGACTTCTTTCTCACACTGGCTATTGCTTACACCACCTGATGCTCGCTGAGCAACAATCACAGATTCGAGTACGTGGAGATGAACGCCCGCTGGTAACGATTGAGGCAAATACACCACGCTTTTTGCGCGTTGGGCAAAATTCATCTGCATCAAATCCTGCCCATCCAGCAGTAGTTCACCACTGGCTTTATTCAAACCCGCCAGAGCACGTAATAGCGTGGATTTTCCACAGCCATTCGGCCCCAGCAATACAGTAATTTGACCACGCGGCAATGGCTTAACATCCAAATTCTGAATGACAGGATGTTTCGGATAACCCGTTATCAGACGATTTATTTTTAGCCCCTGACTCATACATTCCCCCTATGGCGTAAAACTATGCTAAGGAAGAAAGGCACACCCACTAACGATGTCACGATCCCCACCGGTATAATGACACCCGGAATTAGGTTCTTAGAGACAATGGAGGTCATCGACAAAACCAATGCGCCAATTAATGCACTCGCAGGCAGGAAGAAACGATGATCTTCACCAAACATTATTCTGGCGATATGAGGGGCCACCAGCCCGATAAAAGCAATTGGCCCAACAAACGCAACCGCTAATGCAGTCAGGATACTAATACGCAGTAATGTTCCTAAACGAAGATAGCTGATATTGATTCCAAAGCTGGTAGCGCGATCTTCTCCCAAGCGCAACGCGGTCAATTTCCAGGAATTGCTCATTGAGATAGGCATAATAATGGAAAAGGCCAGCATCATAACGCCCAGTTTTTCCCATGTCGCCCTGGAAAGACTTCCCATCGTCCAGAAGACCAAACCCTGTAAGGTATCTTCCGTGGCGATAAATTGCATCATAGAAACCAGCGCATCGAAGGTAAATACCATCGCAATGCCGAATAATACAACACCGGAAGTTGCCACTCTTGTCCAGCGGGTAATGCCATCAAGCATCAACGCGGCCAGCAATGCAAAAAGAAAAGCATTTGCCGAGATGAACCACTGATCCGGAATGCCGGGAATACCAATTCCAAGCACAATCGCCAATGCCGCACCAAAAGAAGCGGCATGGGAAACACCCAAAGTAAACGGGCTGGCTAATGGGTTATTCAGGATTGTCTGCATTTCAGCACCGGCCAGCCCGAGAGACAGGCCAATCACTACCGCCATCAGAGCATAGGGTAATCGGATATCCCAAACAATCACCCGGGTTGCTGCGTTAACACTTTCCGGTGAAATCAGTGTTTGCCAAAGGGTTTGCAGTGATAACCCCGATGGCCCTATTGTAAAATCCAGTACGACAGAAGTGCCAATCACCAAAATGATGAACAATATCCATGCAACACGTCGACGCAGGATATGACGATAATGTGCTTTTATATCGCACTCATTTAATTTCTGTTTCACCATTGGCATAGGCTCGGTAGTGACGCTCATTTTTATTACCTGTTACTACTTATTTCTCACTAACCCAATACGTACCTGCTGGTTCAACAGCCAAGAATTTATTGTGAAGCTCTTTCAGTGTTTGCTGTGGATCTAAGTCAGCAAATTTTTCAGGATAGAACCATTTGGCAAAAACTTGCGTAACAACAACATTATAAGGAGAGTTGTAGTAGTGGTGCCAAATAGCATAGCTACGGCCTTCTTTCACTGCGGTTAACGTGTTGATGCCATTACGTTCAGTGATGGCTTTTAGTCCAGCACGGGCAATATCTGCGGAAGTCTGGGCTCCCATTTTAATGCCCTCATCTTTATCACCCGGATCTTGTGCACCACTCGCAATGTAGATATAAGGATCATCGGCAATCACTTTTTCCAGATTCATTGTACCCAATGGAGATGGCAATACATTTTTGGCAATGTTTTTGCCTCCAGCCAAGTCAATGAAATTCCCCATATTGCCGTTACCTGCCGTACCACAGCAATCTTCGCTGGAGCCAGCTCTTAACTCAATAAATACGAAAGGCTTCTCAGCTTCTGGTATACGATCAGTAATATCAGTTACCAGTTTCAGATTTTTTTCATAAAAATCGGCGTAAGCATTTGCTTGTTCTTCACGGTGCAGGATTTTGCCCAGCATACGGAGGCTAGGTAATGTGTTTTTCAAAGGATCATTGCGGAAATCGACAAAAACAACCGGAACACCCGCTTTTTCCAACTGTTTTACCAGTTCGCTGTTTTTTCCGGGACCATGCCCAGACAGACCGAAAATAGCAACGTCAGGATTCAGTGTAAGTACTTTTTCAGAACTGACACTATCCGCGCTGGTATTACCAATCAGGGGAATGTTATCGATTTCAGGGAATTTAGCTTTATAGATGGCGTAAGTTTGTGGATCTAACTTGCGGAAATCACCTTGCCAGCCAGCAATACGAGCCAGAGGTTTATCTCCTTCCAACAGTGCAACAGAATGGAATAGACGACCTTCGCCCAACAAAATCCGGTTGACTTTCTCAGGCACTTCTACAGTACGTCCAGCAACATCAGTGACTGTTTCAGCCCAAGATGCAAAACTTGCCATCATGGCGGAGCCTGCTATCAGACTGACACCCATACTTTTCACGACTGCTCGAAATACAAACTTCACTTTAGTTAGCCTCTTCATGCAACAATTGTGGCGCTAACAATAAAGCAAATAAGAATACTTATCAATGCGATTGATTCGGTGTATCCCAAATTTACAGTCTATATTTTCCCCCTAATCCCCTGAAAAATAAAAACTGCCGATTCCATCACAGAACAGGCAGCCTTTTGTCACATAAAAGTCATAATGTTGTAATCAATGAATATCAATCCATTGAATATTTATTCACAATTATTCTTTATTGGTGTATGTGAATACTGGAAATTCCATCTCATTATACTTAACAAAGCGGGTTTTCTTTTTCAATTTGTAACCAAACCAAATAATAAGAAATAATGGAATACCAATGTACGTTGCAATAACGCCATACCAATCAATCTTATCTTGCAGAAACGCCTGATAGTTCTGCCCTAATGTGATTGCCAGACACAAGATAAAGGCAAAAATTGGCCCAATAGGGAAGAAACCGGAACGATATGGCAGATCATTCAGATCCAGTCCGCGCGCAACATAGCCTTTACGGAAACGGTAATGACTGATTGCAATTCCTAACCAAGCAATAAACCCGGTCATTCCTGAGGTATTCAATAACCACAGATAAACGGTTTGGTTGCCAAACATAGAGCTGAGGAAACACAATCCTGCCACCACAGTGGTTACATAAAGTGCATTACGTGGAACCCCACCTTTCGACAAATGACCAAAAATTTTCGGTGCCTTACCTTCTCTTGCGAGTGTGAACAGCATTCGGGTAGAGGCATACATTCCTGAATTCCCTGCCGAAAGCACAGCAGTCAATATCACTGCATTCATTATGGCAGCGGCTGACAGCAATCCAGCATTTTGAAATACCAATGTGAATGGACTGACACTGATATCTTTCACCCCATTACGCAATAAGCTTGGATCAGTGTAAGGAATGATTAGGCTGATAATCAAAATGGCGAACACATAAAACAACAGGATACGCCAGAATACTTTACGCACCGCACGAGGAATGTTTTTCGCCGGATCTTTGGATTCTCCGGCGGTGATCCCAATCAATTCTGTGCCCTGAAAGGAAAAACCGACAATCATGGCAACGCCAATCATAGCAGCAAAACCACCTGCAAATGGCGCATCATCAACGGCCCAATTATGCCAGCCAGCCCCCTCAGCACCTTTCATAATGCCGGCGATCATCAGAATACCGACGATGATAAACACAATAACCGTAGAGACTTTAATCAAGGAGAACCAATATTCTGCTTCACCAAAGCCTTTAACAGAGATGAAATTCAACAAAAAAACCAGGCCAAGGAACAACGCACTCCATATCCAGCCGGGAACATCAGTAAACCAATACCCCATAACTAATTGTGCAGCGACAAGGTCAACAGCAATCGTCACCGCCCAGTTATACCAGTAGTTCCAGCCCAATGCGAAACCAAAACCTTCATCCACATATTTGGAGCCATAGGTTGAAAATGATCCCGAAACCGGCATGTACGCAGCCAATTCGCCTAAACTGGTCATCAAGAAATAGACCATTAGGCCAATTAAGGCATAGGAAAGTAAAGCTCCACCTGGACCAGCCTGAGAAATAGTTGCGCCTGAGGCAACAAATAATCCCGTACCAATTGATCCACCGATGGCAATCATTGCCATATGTCGTGCTTTTAATTCACGGCGCAGGTTTTTCGGAGCCTGATCCCGTGGCGTACACTGTTCTTGAGACATTCTATTCCTATATCATTAAAATAACTTTAATGCGGAATTGTAACAAATCCTCGTTTCCAGAATAGCGGCGATTCGTGGTTATAAGATACCTTCATAATCCATAACCAATTATAAGCTACACGATTATGCTCTTAACATTAGCGACAATAATTCAGTAACTTTTGCAGTGCATTGGACATATGTTTCTGGCGATGGTAAATCAAGTACAGGTTGCGATTGAGGCTAAGCCCAGGGATTATGAGCTCTGCTAACGTCCCGCTTTTTAGTTGCTCTTGAACGACTTTCCGTGAAAGGCAACTGATCCCCATTCCATATTGAACTGCATGTTTGATGGCTTCCGAATTCCCCAATTCCATTGCGATATTGAACCGAGGAATTTGTGAGAATAAAAGATGATCTAACACTTCTCTGGTTCCTGATCCTTTTTCCCTCAATATCCAAGGTGCTGTAATCAAATCCTCAATAGTAAGATCACGCTGCAATAATGAGCTTTCCGGCGAAGAAAAGATAATTAGCTCATCTTTCATCCACGGTTGAGTGATCAATTCGGGGTCATGGCACAAACCTTCAATCAATCCCAGGTCGACACGAAATTCTGCCACTGCCTTTATGACATCTTCAGTATTGCCGATATTCAATTCCAATGGTGTATCAGGGTAATCCTGACGATATTTAGCCAGCATTTCAGGCAACATGTAATTACCAATTGTGCTACTGGCCGCTAGTCGCAATGCCCCCAATTCAAGTTTGAAAAGCTGTTCTACTTCACCAACCTGTTCAAGCAATGCTAATGCCTTAGGGTAGAGCAAACGCCCATGTTCATTAGTCACCAGACGTTTCCCCACTCTATCAAACAGCCGTACTCCTAACTGTCCTTCGAGATCTGTCAGTGAAGCACTCACCGCAGATTGTGATAACGCTAACTGCTGAGAAGCCTGTGTCGTTGAACCACTTTTCAGAACTTCTGCAAAAATCTCCAGTTGTCTCAGAGTGATACGCATATGGCCTCACGGGAAGCAAAATAAGTTGAAAGGTAGTCTTGATTTTAGACAGTATTATGCAACTTAACAAAAGTCACCCACAATTAACTACTTTTAGTGGTTTTATATATAAAAATTATCAATTTTATTGATTTTAAGATTGGCTATATGCTTATTCCCAAAGCACATAAGCAATAGAGTAGCCAAATGTCTGAAACTCAATTCGGCGAACCAGAAAAAAGCCACCAACACATCGCAATAAAATTAATTCCTGGATTCATCTTAACCGCAATCCTGACTGCCTTCGCTATCTATATTGGTAATATTCCGTGGTTTATAAACATGGGATTAGGCGTCCTGACACTCGCTATTTTGTTAGGAATTTGTGTCGGCAACATACTATATCCTTTTTTAAAACCCACTTGTGATAGTGGCGTTCATGTTTCCAAACACTATTTGTTGCGGGCGGGCATTATTCTTTACGGGTTTCGATTAACGTTCCAACAAATCACCGATGTAGGTGCAACAGGAATACTGATTGATGTCATTATGCTTTCTTCAACTTTTTTTATCGCCTTATGGGTTGGACGCTCTTTTTTTCAGTTGGATAATCAAACCGTCATTCTGATTGGTGCCGGCAGCAGCATTTGTGGCGCTGCGGCTGTTATGGCAACAGAACCCGTTGTCAAAGCCGCTGCCAGCAAAGTTGCAGTGGCTGTATCTACTGTGGTAATTTTTGGCACGCTTGCAATCTTTATCTATCCGTGGTTTTACCAGCTCAATGCCCATTACCAGTGGTTTAACTTTTCTCAGGAAACATTTGGTATCTTTTCTGGTTCAACCGTTCATGAAGTCGCTCAAATTGTCGCTATTGGGCATACATTAGGAAGCGATGCTGAAAATGCGGCCGTCATTAGCAAGATGATCCGCGTGATGTTGTTGGCACCATTCTTGTTGCTACTTTCCAGTTATATCAGCCGCATGAAAACACCACATTGCCAGACCAATCAAAAAAAATCCCCAATCACCATTCCATGGTTTGCTGTGTTCTTTATTGCGACAGCAGGTTTCAATTCCTTTCATTTATTACCTGAATCCCTTATTAACAATATCATTGCCATAGATACCATCATGCTGGCAATGGCAATGGTTGCTTTAGGCTTAACCACACATATCAGCGCCATTCGTCAGGCGGGAGTTAAGCCCATTTTATTGGCACTCATCTTGTTTATTTGGCTAATGGTGGGAGGACTAATCATCAATCAGGGCATTCAGCATTTATTTAGCTAATCCAGCATGAAGAGGATCTAACTCTCAGTTGAATTGACTGTTGCCGGCAAAATTGTATCAACGGAACAAACAATGCCATAATGACGAGAAAATAGGAGAAAAGAATATGAAATTTGTTGGAGCCCATGTGAGCGCTGCGGGTGGTGTTGATCAGGCGGTGGCCCGAGCCCACGAATTAAAAGCAACAGCATTTGCCCTGTTCACGAAAAATCAGCGCCAGTGGCACGCCCCGCCGCTATCAACAGAAGTTATTGATAAATTCAGGGCAAACTGTGAACGTTATGGTTATGGCAGCCGACAAATTCTTCCCCATGACAGCTACTTAATCAATCTTGGTCATCCTGAAACGGAAGCGCTGGAAAAATCCCGTGCCGCTTTTCTTGATGAAATGCAACGCTGTGAACAGTTAGGCATCGATCTGCTCAACTTCCATCCGGGCAGCCATCTCAATAAAATTGACACAGATAAGTGCCTCGCTCGTATCGCAGAATCCATTAATATCACGTTAGACAAAACACAAGGCGTCATTGCTGTCATCGAGAATACTGCCGGACAAGGAACCAACCTTGGTTTTAAGTTTGAACAACTCGCTGCGATTATTGACGGTGTTGAAGACAAAAATCGTGTTGGCGTCTGTATTGATACCTGCCACGCTTTCGCTGCTGGTTATGATTTACGTACTGAAAAAGATTGTGATGAAACTTTTCAGGCATTCGATAAAATAGTCGGGTTCAAATATCTTAAAGCTATGCATTTGAACGATGCCAAAAGTGAATTTTCCAGCCGTGTTGACCGGCATCACAGTCTTGGCGAAGGCAATATCGGCAAAACGCCTTTCAGCTATATAATGAAAGATGATCGCTTCAATGGTATTCCCTTAGTACTCGAAACGATCAACCCAGATATTTGGGCTCAGGAAATTGCCTGGCTGAAATCCCAACAGAACTGATTATCTGACTGAAGTCAGTTCAATCCTTGACATCATTGAAGCAAGTTCAGTACGGCTTCTAATTCCAACGTTCGACTGGCTGACCGTAAGTGCAGAAACTGCGGTTGCCAGACGCAATGTATGCTCACTGGATTCACGCATCAGCAAACCATAAACCAATCCACCCACCATGGAATCCCCTGCCCCAACAGTGCTGACCACCTCACAATGGGGCGGTTTCGCCAACCATGCGCCAGAGGAATTAACCCATAATGCCCCCTGCTCTCCCAATGATATGACGACATGGGCAATCCCTCTGTTACGTAACTCATGGGCAGCATCAATCACACTGTTCAAATCCGGCAGTGGCTCACCTGCCCAAATTTCCAATTCATGGCGATTGGGTTTTACCAGCCATGGCAATGCGTTGAGACCCGCAACAAAAGCTTCGCGGCTACTGTCAAAAATAATACAAGGGCAACACTGCCGTAGTTCCATCATCCAATCCGAAAACAACTCAGGCGTCACTCCCTCAGGCAAACTGCCACTGACAACAACCATATCAAACTGCCCCAACCACGTGAGAGAATCACTGACAAATTGATTCCACTCTTCTGGCGTCACATGGAAACCGGAAAAATTAAAATCCGTCACTTCACCGTGTTTTTCTGTCAGTTTTACATTGATTCGCGTTCGCCCTGAAACCAAATGGAAGCGATTTACCATATTATTTTCGCTGAAAAACTGCTGAAACCCTTCCTGATTCTCCCGCCCCAAAAAACCGCTGACAGTAACATCAATCCCTAAGTCACGCAGTACCTTCGCAACATTGTTTCCTTTACCAGCAGCATTCAACCCTGCTGTCTGTACACGGTTAACGGTTCCCTTAGTAATATCTGGGCATAAACCAACTAAATCATAAGCTGGATTTAAGGTAATTGTGGCAACTCGGCGGCTCATCTTGCCCGGTTTCTCCTGAATAAGCAGTCATAAGTAACGTTAAGATTTATCTATGTATTTATATCATCAAAATTGAATCGTTTCAGTTAAAATTACGCCTTGATTGATCATTGTGTCACCGCGATATAAAAGTAAAAATATGCTACGACATGATTTCTTGTTAGGTAACAAAAGAAAACTGTTACAGATAGATAAAATCTATCTGAACCAGCGTAATTAGGTACGGTCCGGAGGAATATATCAGTGTCAGTTGTTGTCGGAGTAGGTGTTATTATCGTTAACGATAAGGGTGAAGTTCTATTGGGAAAACGTACCAGCAAACATGCGCCGTATTGGTCAATCTTTGGCGGGCATGTTGATCCTGGTGAAACGTTTGAAAACTGCGCTATTCGTGAAATTCAGGAAGAAATTGGTCTGACAATCCAAAGCCCCAAGGTTTATGGTATTTGCAATAATCTCGAAACTTATCAAGAAGAAGGAAAACACACAGTTTCAGTCTGTTTGCTAGCACAGTATACCGGAGGGGAGCCCAAATTAATGGAACCAGAGAAATGTTCACAACTCATTTGGTGCGATCCTAATCATCTTCCCGAACCTCATTTTGAAGCCAGCCGCAATGCCATTAAGCTATGGCAAAAGGCACAGTTCTATTCGAAAACTTAATATCCCTTAAGGCAGGTTAATTCCAATAACCTGCCTCACCTTTGTATCCAAAATGTAACAACGCGACTTAATTAGCTTCCATAAATATTTGTTTACACATATTATTTATTAATGTATCTTCGCGCTAGTACAAGGTAACACCATTCATCAGGGAGTCTCTATGACCATTGAGGTAACGCAAAATTTAAAACGCCCCTCCATATTTGGCGGTGCGATGATTATTGCCGGTACTGCTATCGGTGCTGGTATGTTTTCCATTCCGATCGTTACTTCAGGCGTGTGGTTTACAGGTTCAATCATTTTGCTGGTATATACCTGCGCATGCCTGTATTGTTCTAGCCTGATGATTATGGAAGCTAATCTGCATTATCCCGCTGGCTCCAGTTTCCATACGGTTACCCAAGATTTACTAGGCAATGGCTGGAGCATCCTGACAGGCTTATCCATCACTTTTGTTCTGTATATCCTGACCTATGCTTATGTTTCAGCAGGAAGCTCAATTATTGTTCACAACATTGGGCATATTATCCCGGTAAAACAACCCGTAGCCGGTCTGATTTTCGCCTTTATCGTTGCCTTCATTGTCTGGTTATCCACGAAAGCTGTAGACCGTTTAAGCACTATCCTGATAGGCGGTATGGTAATCACCTTTATCATGTCTGTCGGTGGTATGTTTACTGAAGTAAAACCAGCTATTTTATTTGATCAAGCCAATACCGAAGCAAATTATTTGCCTTACGCTTTAGTCGCCCTACCTTATCTACTAGCCTCATTTGGCTATCACGGTAATGTTCCCGGGCTTATCAAGTATTATCACAAAGACAGTAAAGCTGTTGCCCGCAGCTTGTTATACGGAACATTAATAACATTAGTCATCTATATTTTGTGGCAGTACGTGATTCAGGGAAACGTTCCCCGTGAAGCTTTCAAACAAATTATTGCGGATGGCGGCAATATTGGTAACTTACTGCAACAAATGGATAATACATCCAACAATGCAACCGTGACCCAGTTCCTGAATGCCTTCTCATATATGGCTCTGGCAAGTTCATTCTTAGGCGTATCGCTGGGGTTGTTTGATTATCTGGCCGACTTTTTTAAATTCAATGACAGTGGCAAAGGTCGTTTTAAGACAGCATTAATTACATTTATTCCACCCACTGTACTGGCACTGATTTTTCCCAATGGCTTTCTGTACGCAATCGGCTTTGCAGGTCTGGCAGCAACCATCTGGGCAGTGATTATCCCTGCGTTAATGGTTCGAGCTAGTCGTAAGCGTTATCCAACTTCTGGCTATCGGGTTCCGGGCGGTAATTTTCTGATTGCCTTTGTTATTCTGTTCGGTTTGATCAATGCGACAGCCCATATTCTCTCTTTGTTTAATTTGTTGCCAACTTATCGCTGATACCTTCCTTATGCCCCAGTATTTTTACTGGGGCATTCATTCAACTCTTGCCTAACAGACCGACTGCGAGTAATTTTGTCGCCACTTGAATATTCATTCCACTATTTCCTCGTTCTTATGGAAGGTATCTATGGCTAAAGCCAATGAAATTAAACGCGGTGCTGCAATCAGCCACAATGGAAAACTACTATTAGTCAAAGACATCGATATTCAGTCTCCTAGCGCACGCGGGGCCAGCACTTTGTATAAAATGCGTTTTACTGATATTCGTACTGGTCAGAAAGTGGAAGAGCGTTTCAAAGGTGATGACATTCTTGAAACCATCACATTAACTCGCCGTAGTGTAAGTTTTTCTTATATTGATGGTGATGAATATATCTTTATGGATGATGAAGATTTCACCCCCTATCACTTCAAGAAAGATCAAATCGAAGAAGAATTACTCTTCATTCCAGAAGAGGGTTTACCGGGAATGCAAGTCCTAACGATGGATGGACAATTACTGGCTCTTGAATTACCACAAACTGTTGATATGGTCATTGAAGAAACATCACCGGGTATTAAAGGCGCATCAGCAAGTGCCAGGACTAAACCCGCAAAAATGAGTACAGGGTTGACTGTTCAAGTTCCTGAATATCTGAGTTCAGGCGAAAAAATCCGCATTCATATTGCTGAACGTCGTTATATGGGACGTTGTGATTAATCCTATACTCTTTAAATATGAGTTGCTCTCTTCGTCGAAATAATACTCGATAAAAAGAGCGACTCATTACCTATTAAATCAGAAATAATCCACATTAACGATTGCCACTCGTTTTTGGTTATCCGTCCACTTCACGCTGGAAACACCAATGTTCCCGGGAAGCATAACATTACCTGTTGTTTTCTTAGTTGAGATGATTTGCTTAACAGTGCGGTTTTTCCCTAACCGATAGCAAGAGATATTAGCTTGGATATTTGATACGACAACTTGACATCCTGGATCAACAATTGCACCAGAAAACCGAATTACTCCTCCATTAGATTCTGCATACCCATAAGAAAGCCATGAAACCAACAAACAGCTAATTAACAATTTAAGATAATTTCGCATGGTCACCTCACTTTCGTTTTTCCATTAACTCAGACTAAGCTACCTTTTATTCCTTCCTCTCCATCATAACTATTTCACATGAAAAAAATACGACATTGACACATTTCATTGATAAATATCAAAAGTGAATCTTTGACTAAAAAACAAAGTTAATATTTTTATTAAATAATTTACAAAAATGTTATTAAAAATCATTTATTGAGCCAAACCACAAATGAATTCTGCAAATTTCATTTATATTATTTAAATAAAACAAACAAGATAATTATATTTAATACATATAATATTTAGTGATAAGTTATAGTAATAATGCCTAATTTCTTATCTTCCCCCACCCATCTGATTTCCTCTGTTCCAATATGCTTTTGAAGAGATAACAGAATCTTCTTATCCTTTTGATATTCAATCACTTTATCTTGAGTTATTTTTTCGCCATTATACCAACAAACCATTTCAGTATGTTCTTCATCCCAACTAAATTGGCATGGAGGATCGACGATAGCACCTTGAAAGTGAATAGTTCCAGAGTTTGAGGTTGACGGAGAATAAGCCATTGCAGGATAAGATAGGGACATAAACAAAAAAGTCGTCATTTTTCGTAACATAAGCAGTCAACCTCCACTACAGGTATTATTATTTTTTTCAATTTTAGCCCCGCGCTAATTTTAAACCAGATAATAGTGTAACGCTCTGCTATCTATATAAATAACGGCAAATGGGAAAATTTCTTTATACTTTTATTTATTCAGACCGTAATTCAACATAATATTCTAATAAGTTTGGATATGAAGGAATCAATTCTTGGTTGTTTAATAATAGTCAGATATCAATGTTGCATCAAATATATATTATCGGTACTGAAATTAGGATTTAGCTATTTTTCCGATATCATTGAACCATTCCCATATTAATGAGAAAAAATTAACCAATTAACTTTAAAAATATGCTGATATAACCATACGTTAACAATTACATCCCACAGCGATTACCCTTTTCAGGAAAGTTTGTTATAGTGCCCCCCTTGTTAATTTGTCTACTAAAACCATTTTACGTGTTAGATAGGTACTTCATGACTCGCAGTCGCCCACTCGCTATACTTATGCTTAATATCCTTGGCATCGCCCTGTTTTTCTCATGGTACTTGCCTGAGAACCACGGCTTTTGGTTTCACATTGATTCTTCTATTTTTTATTTTTTTAATGAGAAACTGCTGCCAAACTCAAAATTTACCCTATTTGTAGCAATCGCCAATGTCAGAGCATTTGACGTGATCTCGCTACTATTTATGGGAATGCTTTATTACAGTGCATTTCGCAAACAAGATTATGCGGGTAAACGCCGACTTTTCATGATTGGCCTTGTTATGCTTATTTCTGCTGTCATCATTAATCAGATAGGTCACCAGATACCAGTCACTCGTCCAAGCCCAACATTGACATTTGAAAACGTCAACCGTATAAACGGCATGACAAGTTGGCATACAAAAGATGCTTCAAAAGACAGTTTTCCGGGTGATCATGGCTTAATGCTATTGATTTTCAGCAGTTTTATTCTACGTTATGTCTCTCGCGGCGCATTCTTTATTGCCCTGCTGATTATGATCACTTTCGCCCTTCCTCGCATTATGGCAGGTGCTCACTGGTTTACAGATATTGCCGTAGGCTCCCTGTCTCTGACGCTGATCGGTATGAGTTGGGTATTACTGACGCCACTTAGTGACAGCATAGCAGAATGGCTGGATAAGAAATTACCGCATATCAGACGAACAAATTAGGCCATAATATTGAGGAGATATCAGCTATCGCTGAGTTAACATATTAAGTGCAACAGGTGAGATATTAAAAGGTGGGAGTCAACTGTGATAAATTTCACAGCTCTCACACCCGAAATAGTAGCCTGATATGCATAAACAA
>NZ_JBBMXH010000095.1:0-18527 GCF_037996725.1 Xenorhabdus entomophaga | reverse complement strand
TTATATTGGTCAACCTGGCGACGACGACATCAGTATCGCGCACAACAATGCCATTATCGTCGGCGGAATAGCCTTATGATTACAGAACGATTACGACTGTAGTACTAGGCTGACAGCTTTCCAGACCACACTCCTGCATCAAACGGCGAGCCAGATAGCGTCCCACTGACTTTCCTTCCGCTTTCAGTAAGGTGCTCAATGTCCGGCTCCCCGAGGCACCACGGCTTTCTTCATGCAACTCCCGGACCCGGCACCGTAACACCAGACGAGAGACGCTCATGGGGCGTTTTTTTCAGTCATAATAAGCACTTCGTGACACATTCAATATCTGGCACAGAACGTTCACTGGCCAGTCAGGAATCAGCTGTGTGATTAGCGTGTAAACTTGCCGGGGATCTCGCTCATCAACACAGCCGCCTGCTTTAAAATGGCTTTCTCCATCTCCAGACGCTTAACCTGCGCTTCCAGCTCTTTGATACGACGTTGCTCAACCGTCAAAGCCTGACCTCGGGGAGTCATGCCCTGAAGCTCGCCCTGATACTGCTTAACCCATTTGCGCAGTGTGCTGGGGTCAATATCCAGACTACGCGCCACATCTATCGCCTTTTGATGATATTTGACCACTTGCTCTACGGCTTCCAGTTTGAACGCCGATGAGTAATGATGCCGGATGGTTGATGGTTTTTTCATCTTTTACACCTTTCTTGACTGTTATTAGATTAACCTCAACTTTGTTTAAGCATTGCAATTTCATGGTCACGTAAACCTAAGCTCGGCTTTTTCGGCTGGAATGTATAAGCAATCAGTCCTGATACTATTTCCAGTAAAAAGCCGACTACGCTTCGGTGCCTTGAGTGCTCTCTCTGAGAAATATTTTTCAATTGGTCATTCACCGTTTCTATCAAAAACCGTTTTCTTAACATGGCCTTGTCCCAAAGCGATAAAAATTTGGCTTTCATATTACGGCGAACATTCGTGATCAGCGTAATGCCTTCCTCCTTCAGTTCATCGCATAGCACTTGCGATAAATAGCCTTTGTCACCATAGAGATGCCCGGTTAAACCTTGTACTCATTCCTTTACCGGCTGACGATCGTCATTATCTCACTGAGAGACAGGGAAGTGGCACGATGACGCTTGAGCTGATTATTCTCAATGAGCTGTTGTTCCCAAAGGGGAATAAATTTTTGGCAAAAATCATCGACGCAACAGAAAAGTTCTTCTAAAGTAGTCATAGCCTGAGGATCCCCACGATTTTGTTTTCTAAGCAAAAACTTTGATCGTGCCTCAGGCGCTTAGTTCCTTTTTTTTCTTTCCTTTCTTAAGCGAAGTTCAGGTTAGATTAACAGGCTTCTAAGGTGTCCGGAATGACTATGTCACTACATCTTTTATGGGTCTACGCCAAGGAGACAATATGATGAGACAATTTTTATGTCTTATTAGCATTGTTTTTGTCTCATCAGAGTGCTACGTTTCCCTCATCTAAAGATAAAGGGGAATTGTGCACAATTCCCCATAAACGCGAGCACGGCTGTTTTTAAATGCAAGCGCCTATATTTACTTAGTCCGCGCGGCACAGGGCTAAGTAATACTCTCATCATTTTGAAAAGCTATTTATACGCAGTTGAATCTATGTGCTTTTACGTTGTGTTAATCTTTATAAAGATTAAAAGAATCAATAAATAGCTGAAATCGATTATAACCATCATTTGGATATTTAAGATGAATATCCGTACTATCAGGATTTTCAAGAGAATAATAATAAATATCTATAGTATCTACAGAGCCAGAATATTTATTTTTATAATTAATTGTATTTATTTGCGCAACAGGGAGGCATATGTTTTCTTTATTTAAAAAACAAAAATCAGAATATAAATATGTGCTTGCTAATTTCGTAATGTCATTATATGTAATTGTATATGGAGCTACCATAGTAGCGGTATTATCGATAGAATTAAGGTTGCCTGCATCACCGTAAGAAACACTACTATTATCCCGTCTCCATGATTGTGTTGCTTTAATTCCAGTATCTGTTAGTTTACAAAAATTATCTTCTGATAAATTAATAGAAATACTTAATGGATTATCAAGGCTGCCATCACCTTTTAATAGAGGATCATCTATATAAGCAACACTAGCTGTATTAATAATGCTATTGATGTTTTCTTCAACGATATGTCCATTATTATAAAAAGAAACAAATTTTAATGAATTTTCTATGCCATTCATACTGTCACCCTTAAATTTGTATAGTAAGTTGCAATAGATAATCTAAATAAATTCCAGAAGTGGTTTCATGGTCATTGGTAAAATACTGAGCCTTATGCGGTACGCCAGAAAACATATGGGTAACAGGAACTTCCAATGGTTCTTTGAAAGGGTAGGTTAATTGAATGATTCTTGGTGATCCAACAAAGATCATATTTTCATATTCATCAAAATACAGTGCGTTATAATATAATGAATACATTATGTCTTTATATGGTAATGTTTTTTTTATATTGGGAATGGTTTTTAAAATATCTTCCGTATAGATAAAATGGCCGTTTTTATTAGGTTTTAAATACTCTGATGGAATATATGTACTTTGATGCATATAATAACTTTGAGTATCAGTTAAGTAAATTCCATCCCATTGTTCAAAATAGTCGGAATAGAATTTTGGTTTCAGGATATTAGCAGTAAAGTAATCATTTTCTGGAAGAGGGTAAAAATTAAATCTAAAATTATAAAGATAATTATCTTTATAATAAGAACTTAGTATTGTTTTATTATCACCATTTAATGTTGGCATATTAAACTGGCTGGCATCAAAATTAACTTTATCTATAGATGTATGGCTGAACTCTTCATTATATGATGGTTGTATTACAGCAGGATAATATTTTTTCATATTTTTATCCTTAAATATAATGAAACATAATTGAATGATGGAAAACTAGTGGTGTTTGCAATATTCCATCTTTTAAGAAATGCTTAACATAAGATGGTACTTTATAAGCTAAAATGTGATATATTATTTCATATTTTTCTTTTTTCCAATCCAGGGCAACTAAAGAATAAGGAATATTTGTAGTTGGACTTCCGCTAGAGTCTATCTCAGAAAAAAAATGTGACTGGCCAAACCAAGACATTGATAATATTTTTGGCTGATAACCTATTGAATTAACCCAAGATTGATATGAAATTGCTCCAGAAAAATAACAGAAACCATTAGGATAAACAGTTTTATTACTCATAAAATCAATAATTCCATCTTGTTTGTAAAGATGAGCTTTATCAACAAATAATCCTCCATCAACAGCTTTAGCTCGATTTGTAAAAGGTTCCATATTAGCAAATTTCACTTTTAAAGGATGATTGATTGAACCATCACCTTCAAAGCTATCGGCTACAGGGTATACTCCAGATATATATTCACCATCTTTCAATGGCATATGTTTCCCATCTTTCAATACAACAGGAATTGGTTGTTGATTTTCGGCCATATATACTCCTAATAAACTAAAATATCACTTGTTCGCTATGGTTATTATTTCAGTGTGTTTGAAAATATAATGAATTATCTAAAATAGAATTAATTGAACGCGATAATTGATACCAATTAATGCATTAAATATAGAATTAAATAATACGGCGTCGGATTATTATAGTTACTCTTTAAGCTTTCTTAAATGCCGGAATAACATAATCACCTGCCGTAAACCATGCATCGGGTGTGCCTAGTAGCATGGCGCGATCGCCAAAAATCGTAGTGGGAATTTCCGATCCTGATGTGGTAGCTGGCGCTTTACCACCCGAAGTCAGTCCCGTATCACCACCGGCACCCATCTGCACATGGCTCATATCAACTGTCAGGGGTGTTTTATCCCCGTTGCTATAAGTCACGGTTAAGGTCATGGTTTTATTGGCTTGATTATAGGTAACGCCAGTAATTGACTTGATCTCAACTTCTTTTGTGGCTTTCTTAATCTTGTCATCCACCACATCACAAGTGGCAACTTTATCGGTTGGCTTTAACGCATTTCCATCGCAACCGGTTAAGTTAGTGACGATTTGCGGATTAGTAACCGTGGCTTTCTTAATCTTGTCATCCACCACATCACAAGTGGCAACTTTATCGGTTGGTTTTAATGGGTTTCCATCACAACCGGTTAAGTTAGTGACGATTTGCGGATTAGTAACCGTGGCTTTCTTAATCTTGTCGTCCACCACATCACAGGTGGCAAGTTTATCGGTGGCTTTTAAGGGAGCGCCATCACAGCCAGCTATATTTTTAGGAATGATTGATGTTGTTGATAAATAGTTATCAACTTCATTTTGAATACAGGGATATAACTGCGAACACATATCTGTCAGTGCTGTAGTATCCAGCGTTAAATGGCCTTCAATATTAGTTTCTTCAATTAACTGAGTCGCTGAAAAAGCATTGTTTTTCCCAGTATTGTTATTTATTTCATTACTGGTTATCAATGCATTTTCTGATATTAAACCGCCACTTATTGTTGGTTGATTTATGGCAGGTTTGTCCAATAGTACTTTGTATATTAATGGGATAATCTGATCATCCAATGGTGCTTTTAATTGCTGTATCAAATCGGCTAACGCATTCGGATCTAATTTGATGGAATCTCGTATGGTTGGAGACTCTAAAGTGCTTTTTAATAAAAGCAGTGATTCTAATTTGGCTCCATTTAACTGCTTGAGTAATGATGCCAGCGCATCAGCATCAAATGTTAGGCTTTTGTTGATGATGGGATTGACTAAAGTCGCGTCAGTCAGTGTGATATTGGATTTCTCAATAGCCGCTATAATACAGGCATTTAATGCATCGCAAAGCTGTTGTGCTAAATTGTTTTTCGTTGCTTCATCAGCTAATGTCAGGTTTGTCACAGTCAGATTTTTTGCACTGCTATTATTGAGAGAGGAATCCTGCAATGTTGTATTCTGTAAAAAATTACCATTCGGTAAATCTGCATCATAACTATTATTATTCGCCATATATTAATACTCCTGAATAGAGTGATAAGTTAATGATTTCCACATTGAGATAGGTATGGTTTCATTATTGGTTTAAAATTAATTAAAAAACATATAACGTTTAATTTAGAGATTTAAATTGATTGAATTACGAACGCTACACTATGAATATATTGTTTTTGTTTTTTTAAATCTAGTGGTTTTTGATATTGTTTTGATATTTGGATTTTTATGCTGAAAAATAAAATTCATGCGCTTTTATTTATTTCCATTCGTATTTTAAATCTATTTTTAGCGAGTAAACTTTATTTCATTAAGAAATAAGTTTTTAATTGTCGGGTTATGTTTATTTCTTATTTAGCAAGTCACGGTCTTACCCAGGGGGCAGGGCGGGAGCATACTTTTTAACATCTATTGAATGAGGGTTAATAACGTGATCTAATTAGCCTTATTTCTCTTCTCATTGCTCGCCCATGACCCTGATTGAACATTTATCCGTTGTGAAAGAAACCCGCTCTGATATCAATCGTCAGTACGATCTGGTTGATGTGATTTTCCTCGTCATCAGTGTCATTATGGCCGGCGCCTAAGTAAAGTGGTTGAGAGAATATCGCCCGTTTCTCCATGGGATACCGCGCCGACACACCATTGCGAGGATCCTGCGTGCTATTGAGCTGGATTCTTTACTGGAAGCCTTACTGAACTGGGTCAATGAACAGCGTGAGCAAGGAGGAAAACCGGTTATCGCCTTTGACGGAAAAGTTCTGCGGCAGGCTTACCGGAATGAAAAGAAAAACGCACTCCAACTGGTCACTGCGTATGATACTGAGCGGGGATTAATGCTGAGTCAGAAATCCACTGCCACGAAAAACGGTGAAATCAGTACGGTCCGGATATTCTGAATCTGAAAGGCAGCATTGTGACCCTGGATGCCCTGCACTGTCAGCGGGAAACCCTGGAAAAAATCAGCGAAGAGAAAGCCCATGTCGTTGTTCAGGTGAAGAAAAACCAACCCCGCCTGTGGGAAAGCGTTCAGTCTCAGTTTCAGCGGGTGTTTGAGGCTGGGAAAGAAAAAATTATCACTGAAATCAAACAAGAATCGCATGGCCGACGGGAAGAACGTTATATGTTCCAACTCAAACCCCAATTTACCCCTGAAATGGTGGAGAAATGGCCGACAATCCGCAGCATTATTGCGGTTGAGCGGCACCGGACAGAAAAGGTTAAGGGCACGGTGACGGTTGCAGCATTGTTGGCTGAGGTTCCGGAACTGGGTAACCTCTCGCGGCGTGAAATCAGCGCACTTGTGGGTGTGGCGCCCATAAACCGCGACTCGGGCACTATGCGCGGTCGACGAACTATTTTTGGCGGCAGGGCCGGGGTAAGAACGGCACTGTACATGTCTGCACTTGTGGCAGCCCGATTTAATCCAGTGATAAAAGCGTTTTACATGCGTCTGCTTGCCGCCGGAAAAGCCAAAAAAGTTGCTCTGGTTGCCTGTATGCGTAAGTTGCTGACTATCCTGAATGCGATGCTCAGAAAGAACGAAGAATGGAATGAGTCGTACCATCACATTGCACCATAATTTTTATGTTCAAGACAGTTGCTCATTAATTCGACAGTCTCGATAGACTGACCGGGTTACCAGGTTCACAGAGAATCGGTACTACCTGTCAATGACATCAACTTATGGACTTTTGCTACATAAAGGGTTACTCATCGCTCTTCATAACTCGATTGTTGGTTGATTAGTGCCCACGCTATTCGGGCATTTTTATTTGCCAGCGCTACTGCTGCCTTATTGAGTCCGCTGCGGGTTATCACGCCTTTTAACCAACGCTGTAATCCATTACATCGTTCGTCGGGGAGTTTTTGTACCCGATAAGCCACTGAGCGGGCACCGTGGATCAGTATTCCACGAAAATAGCTATCTCCGCGTTTCGTGATCCCCAATAACCTGACTTTGCCTCCGCTGCTATGTTCCCTAGGTACCAGCCCCAGATAGCTGGCAAAATGGCGACCATTTTTGAAGTTATTGCTGTCGCCCAAGGCGACCATCAAAGCCGATGCTCCCAGCGGACCGATACCCGGCAGTGTCAGTCATCGCCCGATATCTTCCTGTTGCGCATTCAGGTGGTCGAGGCGTTTATTCAGCTCCATCAGGCGCTGCTGTTGTTCTTTGAGTTCAAACAACAGTTCCTGAAACAGCTCACGGCTCATTGGAGTCAGGTCATTTTCCGCGATTTCCAGATGGTCAGGCAAACATTGCTCAACTTTGTGAGCGCTTTCCGGGATGGCAATGCCATATTCCAAGCCTAATCCCCGGATTTGATTAATCAGCGCCGTTCTGTTTTTCATTAGCCGCTGGCGAACCCGATGCAAACACTGAATATCCTGCTGTGCCTGTGTTTTTTCCGGAACATAACGCATTCCCGGACGACTGTCTGCTTCCACAATAGCCATGGCATCATTTTTATCATTCTTGCTGCCCATTCTGAAGAGAGCGACATATTGGGGACTGATTTGCTTCACTTCGTGACCAAAGTGTTTAAATTGGCGACTCCAGTAATTTGCACTACCACAGGCTTCCATTACAATTTTTGAAGGGGGTTGTTGCGCAATGAAAGCCGTCAGTTTATCGCGTGAAACCACCGTGTTTTTAATCATTTTTCCAAGCGGGGATGCAATATGTAATTGAAACACTCGCTTTGCCAGGTCAATTCCGATAACTTGTTCCATGGGACACCTCTTCATGTTTTTGCTGATGTATTCAGCATGGCTCACTGAAGCCGTTTTGGGGAGGTGTCCATTTTATTAACCCATTTCACTTTATGCCTTGTCATGTTGGATCTGGATATTATGCCATATTAGTATGATTTAGCTATATGTCAGTTCCCTTTCTCCCCGCCATAAATTATTGGGGTACTACATTCGCCAGCATTGGCGCATTGAAAATAGCCAGCACTATATTCTTGATGTGGTTTTTAAAGAGGACGATTCACGCATTGTACTGGACGGGGCGATTGAAAATTTGGCGTTATTCCGGCGTATCGTGTTGAGTATGGTGAAACAATGTGATTGTGGTGCACCCAGTCAACGAAATAAACTCAAAAAAGCCGGTTGGAGTGATGATTATCGTGCACAGGTTTTCTTTGGCTGAGGATTAATCAAAATATGCTCGCGCCCTGGATGTGGGGCTGGGCAAATAATTCGATAAAAGAGTCTCTGACACAGGACGCATTAACGGTACAGGCTTATGGTGAGCGCTATGGCAATGTTTTATTGACCGAGCGTGTCAGTGAAATGGATGAAAAAAACAGAGCCTTACTCTTCGCTGTGTAAGGCTCTCTCTTCTTTGTATGGGGTGTCTTACCACCCCGTCAAATCCGGACAGATAAACATTGTGCTTTAACGGGCAATTGCCACATTCGCTTTGATATGTTTAAGGTGAACGACAATCGTAAAGGTCACAACCACTAATAATGACCATGCCCCCCATTTTCCTGCATGAACAACAGACCAAGCGCCTAACTGATCCGGGTATTGCCAGATCCCAAAGAAGGTGCCGAAGTTTTCTGCCAACCAAATAAAAAAACCAATCAGTATAAAAGCAAGTAATAGTGGCATTCTGCGTTCTTCATCCAACGGCGTATAAAAAACAGTACCACGTGCATACAAACCGAAAATAAAAGCAGTTAAGTACCAGCGGTAATCATTAATATAATGATGACTAAAAAAGTTGATATAAATTGCCAGTGCCACCAGTGTTGCCATCCAATACGGTGGGTAATGCTCAATGCGTACCTTAAAAAAGCGCCATGACTGTATAATGTAGCTTCCCACGGCCGCATACATAAAACCTGTAAATAGCGGGACTCCCCAAAGCTTAGTAAACGCAGCATCAGGATATTGCCATGAACTGATAGATGCTGATGTTTTAAATAGCTCCATCACAAAACCGACTAAATGGAAGACGCAGATCGCTTTCAATTCATCCCATGTTTCGAGTTTTAACCGTATTAGTAATGCTTGAAAGGTCACTGCAAATACTAATAGTACATCATAACGCGGTATGCCCATGATGCCTTTTGCCGGAACCAAAAATAAAGCTAAAAAAAAGAAACCAGCAAATAAGCACGAGCGTGCATTAATCAATCCAAAGAAAAGAAACTCTAGAATAAATCGCTTAACACCTGTGCTGTTATTGGGCTTATGAGCCATTAAGAAGTTATCAACTTTACGCAGGACATTCAGTTTTTGGCACATAATTTCCATTTAATTAACCTGTTGGTGTTATTTGTTGTCAATTCGCTACGATAATGCCTATTTCACGCAGCGAATTCTAGCAGGATTTGAGCAACTATTCACCAGCAACTATTGAATAATCAGGTTAAGCACATCCGGGTATACGTATGGCGTGTTAACTCTTATCGCTCGCATTTTAGCGAGCGATATCAGTATATTGAAATCTCCTGTTTCATGGTCATTTAAAGTGAGTATGAGGAGATGGATTGCAAACATGGCTCTTTGTCAGCCAGGTTATAACGGCATTATAGCGACACAACAGTCACGTCAATGTAAATTCATTTTTTCATCTCAATAATGTAGTAGTTGCCATTTTCTGTGGAAAAATTCAAGTTATAACGCGATGCTCGACTTTAACATCCTATGACGTTGGCTTGTTGAAGCCAGTCGCGTTGACTTTTACCTTGTTTAAAATTGGCAAAAATACCCAACGTGTGAGAAAGCAGTTTTCTGGCAATGCGATTACTCAAATGCCACAAATCCCGTGCCCAGCACTTCTCGATAGCAAATTGTCCGGCGAGTTGACCAATCAAGGTTTCAATTAAACGGCGTTTAGCGTTAATGACCCTTCTCGTTTTTCTGGGGATGGGATCATCCATATTGGCACGCACTGGGGTCATCATTTCAATACCCTTTGCCTTCATTTCCTGTTTAAATTCAACGCCTAAATACCCTTTATCACCAAGCAAATAGCCTTTTATCGAGCCGATCACATCCTAGGTTGCTTCACGCTCACTGACATTGGCGGGCGTCAGTGTAAACCCGGTTACCACGCCGATTTCGTCTATCATGAGATGTCCTTTGAAGCCGTAGTAAGTTTCGTTTTTGGCGGCGCAGTACCCATAATCGGCTTGTCCTTTGAAGTTGGCACTGCCTTTTGCTCTTTTGAATCCACAGACGGGCAGCGGAAATCCGTCGATAATATGTACCGGCCTGTCGAGCGCGCCCAATAACCTCGCCAGCTTTTCTTGCAGTTTTTGTTTAACAACCCAAAGATTTGAAGCCTGTTTAGCAAAATTGGCACGTGAACCGAGTCCTGGAAACCACTCACGCCAGTGGTTACAAAAATACATCCAAATGCCTTTATCTGTTGAAAATCCTAAGAATTCACCCATCACTTCCATCGTGATGACTTCCGCATCACTCAGCTTAGGTGGGATCCCCCGGCTCCTTAATCGTATGTCTTGCAGTAACGCTGTTAAATTATCGTCTACCCAACAAAACACCCAAATGATAAAATCTTGCTGTGACATAGCCTTTGTTCCTTTATTTCTCTCAGTTTGGCGACTTAAAGTTATAAAGGACTGGCTATGTCATTTCAACTCACCACGAAAGTCGAGCATCGCGTTAACTTAATGTTTTACGATTCAGCCGCTTAATTCGGTTTCTAAGGGTGAGGTTTTCACGTTCAATACGCTGCGTAAAACTTTTTCCGATGAGGTGATTATCCGTGGGCAACAAGTTATAAGCCTTGAATTTATCGGTACACCAAAAAGCGACGTTAAAGTGCGATAATTTTTTGAGCAGTTTCTTCAATGTCTTTTTGCTTCGTCGGCCGAAAGTATGTGCAATAATACGCTTCAGACGAGGCTCCCAAGCAGACCATAACCAACGTTGTGGCTTTTTATTTCCAACAAATGACCACATCTCATCGACTTCACAGATGAGCTGAATTTCCACAGGTTCCAGTGGTAATGTGGTTACACATCGTGGGGACAATTTTTTAAAGCGCGAACGACAGCATTAATACTGATATGCAGTACCCGTGCAGTGTCACGGATGCCGGCATTATTCATTGCAAGATCCACAACTTGTTCTTTTATGCCCGTCCGGCAAGCACGATAAGCATATTCAAGCTGAAAAGTACGGCGACAAGACAGGCAATGATAACGCTGACGTTCACCTTGGCCTGTACCATGTTTTCTTACTGATTCAGTTTGTTGACAAAATCGACATTTCACTTCTACCGTCGCCATCTTATTTCCTGAAAAAGTGAGGAGTATACATGAGAAACAACAAATTGAATACGTAACTGCAATTTAGGTTAACTGCCATTAGGATTTAATCTTGCACTTCGAGTTTGCTACAACAGGCTAATAATTGCAGTTAAAACTAATACAGTCGCTATCATTGCTTGTATGCGTAAATTACTGGCTATTTTCAACAAATGAGCTATGGGACGAACCATTTCACCCTATTTAAAGCGAAAGACAGTTGCTTATTGCAGCCCTTAATACAGTTAACAATATTTATGTAGAACTTTTGGTCAAGAATTGAATGCCAGTCACAATTAATTAATTATTTTCATTAATTTGTTGTTTTTTATTTTAAAAGGTTGAGTTTTTGTTAATGGCCTTTTAAGCTGTACAACTTCTAGAGTGCTGCAATTCTCTATATTTAGAAATAAATCTCTTTGAGTAATCTCATAATGGGATTATTTTAAATTCCTATTTATAATATTTTCATATGGGAGTATATTATTTTTTATAATTAATTTGAAAATATATCTTATGATTTAATAAACTGTGTTCAAACAGACATATGTTTTACTGATCTTAGTGATGATAATTAATTTTTATTCACATTTGAAAATCGCTCCCTGTGGAGGTGGCTAGCAACAGGTTTCGACTCTGCCTTATTGGTTTTTAGATTTTAAAGTAACAGAAGTTGCAGTTATTTTTTTGAGGGGTCTTAGTACGTCTCTCGGGGGGAAATCAAAGCCTTCTTCTATGAAGGAGGCTTTTTACTATAACTGGCTTTGTTTCAAAATTTGTAATTTAACCAATATTATAAAGGAGCTGAATTAATAATAAATAAGTTATATATTTTCAAGAAATAAAATTTATGATGTTTACTATCTAATAAAAAACAGGAAATAACATAGATAGAAGATAATTTCGTGAATAAAATATTATTTTCAGCTTGAAAACATAACCAAGTTGTGCGGTAGCTTCACCATAAAAATTTACTATATACATAAGATGATACTATGAATTAGTATATTTTATCAGAGTGAAATTATTAATTTAATGACATTGAAGATCTTTATCTATTTGGATTGATAACCAATAATTATAAATTCTACCTAAACATATATTCATCAATTTAATATGAAATATTGGAATTTTTGAAGCGATAATTCATTTTTAATTTTTTAATAAATTATTTTTCAAGGCAGTTGTCTCTTATGGAAGTGATTCAGGGCTCGATCGATCATACTATTTTTTATGTATTTAAATTTTAATATTTCTATCCATTAAAATTTAATAGTTTTATACCGGTGACAATTATCCTTAATTATAGTTATTTAGTATTTTATAGTTAATAAAAGAGTTAAAGAACAATATATTCATTTTAAGTACGAGCATTAATCAAAATATGCACGCGTTTTATGGCTATGGTCAACTCTACCTAATTTGTTTTTAGATTTTAAAGTAAAAGAAGTGATAGTAACTTCTTTTTAGGTGTTTTAGTATACCTTTCGGAGGCGAAATCAAAACCCTTGCGATGAAAGGGTCTTTACTTTTTATAATTGGAGCATAGTCATTAAAAATAAAAGAAATAACACCGGTTCAATATTGGTCATAAAATTTACTCAACTCTTACAACATAACATATCGTACAAAAAAACATGGTGATTTATGGATGCTTTATTTTTAAAATATAAATTCTTTTATTTCTTTTTAAATAAAAAATTATATTATTTTTTTAAATCTCAATCTAAAAAAAAGGTTCAGCAACAAAATATTAAAGTTGGAAAAAAAATATATATTTTATTCATGATCCAGAAATTATAAGAGAGGTATTTATATATGGAAAAAGACTACACCGAGGGCCTCTGCAAAAAATAATAGGAAAAGGATTATTCTCCGAAGAAACATGCTCAAATAGTAGAGAACGTAGAAAGAAAATTCAAAATGCGATCAATAGAGAAGTCATAAACTACATTGATTCTTGTATTTTTCATAATTTCGAAGCTTTCTCATTTAATCAACTAAAAAATAATTCAATTATTTTATATTTAAAAAGGTTAAGTATTGAAACAAATGTGGATATTGTTCTTTCGCCTAAAAGTGATAACGAAAAGAAAACATTAAGTGATTCTATAGAAATTATATTGGATTATATAGAATATGATTTATTTACTAAAATAAAGATATTTAAAAATAATAAAAATCAATTTATTTTAGCCAAAAAAAGAGTTTTTGATTATGTATCAGAAAACATTGTTAGAACGCATCTAGCTTCTGATAATAGCTTTTTGGGATGTTTAATCAACCTATATAAAAAAGGAGAATTAACTGAAGAACAGGTAAATGATGAGGTCTTATCCTTTTTAGGAAGTGGTGTAGAAACAACTGGTGCTATGTTATTCTGGGTTATGAAATGTTTCATGGATTATCCTATTGAAGCTAATAAAATAAAGAATGAAATTACGCAAGAAAACATAAACTATAAAAGCGTACTTAAAAATCGTAATTTCAATAACTTTGTATTAGAAACATTACGACATTATCCAGCTGCTTGGGCAATGATACGTTATATTGATAATGATCAGATTT
Organism: Xenorhabdus entomophaga; assembly: GCF_037996725.1. Lineage (NCBI taxonomy): Bacteria > Pseudomonadati > Pseudomonadota > Gammaproteobacteria > Enterobacterales > Morganellaceae > Xenorhabdus > Xenorhabdus entomophaga. The sequence continues at coordinate 4,678 of NZ_JBBMXH010000095.1, read as the reverse complement.
CTTCTATTGAATCAGGGGCATTTGCCTGGCTATCTCCATGCATAACCCACTTTGATGAACGCTATTGGAATAAGCCCGAATTATTTTACCCAAATAGATTCAATCACCCTTATGACAAAAATTCTTATTTTCCATTTGCTCAAGGTACTCATAAATGTTTTGGTGAATACCTTGCCATTAGTCAAATGAAAGTATTTCTTTATCTTTGTGCTACACGCTTAGACACTACAAAAAGTATGCTCAATATTGGTAAGCTATCATCAAAACTCGCATTGCTTCCCAAATTTATAAAAGGGGAATTGATGGAAAATTCGTAAAATAATATCATTTTATGTTTTTATCGATAAAAAATAGTTCACTAAATTGGATAATTATATGTTAATAGAAAAAACTTATTCTTGTTCTAAACAAGATAGCTATAGCAATGAAATGGAGATAATAAAAAAATGGATGTTAAATGTTATTGGTGAACCATGTAAAGAAATAAAAAGACACGGGGCAATATGCCCATTTGTAAAGAAAGCTCATAATTTAGGTTCTATATATATGGTAGAGTATGATGCCAAAAATATAGAATATGAACAATATACTAGGCAATTATGTCAACTTACTGAGTTTTACAATGAAAAAGAAAAATTTCTATCTAAAGATAAAAAAGATTTTTTTAGCATAGTCATAATAATAAAAAATCTTTCAAAAGAAAGATATAGTAAATTTATTGATGCTGTACATTATGATATCCGCCTCCATTTTATGAGAAAATCCCTTATGATTGGTGAGTTCCACCCTCACTCTCAAAAACCCTCTGTAAGAAATAATAATTTTTATCCTCTTGTGAGTCCATTACCTTGTTTTGTAATTAGAAAGCTTACAACACATGATATTCTATTTATAAATCAAGAAAGTGATCCAATAGAAAAGCGTAAAGAGGAACTAAAAATATATGCTGAAAAAAATGGAATTTTAGGAGAAAAAGCAAATGGCTTTCTTGAAAAGAGGATGAAAATAGACTAATAATAAAAAATTATAGAAAATTACACATAAAAAGAAAATACTCATGAAAAAAATACCCTTTCAAGTCAGTGGATTATTAGTATTAAATGGTATATCTATTTTGGGTAATTCTATTACTGAGATCGCTATTCCATGGCTTATCCTTGAAATATCTGGAAGCCCATTATTAGTTGCAACAGTCATGTCAGCTAAAATATTGCCAGTAATATTATCCATGTTCTTCAGTTCACCAATTGTAGATAAATATGGAGCATTCCAAATTTCAGTATTTTCTGATCTTGTAAATTTTCTTAGTGTTTTGTTAATTCCAATATTTTACACCATCGGAATAATGGATTTTTATTTATTGGCTATTCTTCTTATATTTGCAACAATCTTTGATGCTCCTGGTAGACTAGCTAAAGATATTATGTTGGCTAAGGAAATAAAAAATAATGAAAATGAACTTATAAATGGTATAAATAGCACTATAGAAAATATTTGTGACCTTACAGGACCAATCTTTGGCGCGCTTGTTATATCAGTATTAGGAACAATAAATGCACTATATTTTGATGCGGCTAGTTTTTTAATTGTTGCCTTGGGAATTGTCATATTGAGAAAGTATTTCATTTCAGATGTTAGTAAAGTATATAAATCCCCATCTCAACCATTTAATTATTTTTTTGAATCTATTAAATATATTAAATCAGAAAAAGAAATATTTTCTGTTCTCATCATCAGCTCAATAGTCAATCTTGTTATAACGCCATTTCTTTTGATTTATTTACCTTATGTTAATAAACAAGCATTCAACTCTATACTGAGCCTTGGCATCTCTATGATGAGCTTCGGTTTTGGTACAAGCCTTTCTTCATTACTTTATGGAATATTTGGTAAATATTTTTCAAAACATCAAATCATCATTACAGGATACACCTTGCTTATTCTGTGTTTCTTATCTTTAAGCCTAATTCATTCACAATATATATTTTTCTTACAACTCTTTGTAATCGGTTGTTGTATTGGTTTTGCTGGACCAGTCGAAATAACTATGATCCAGCAACAAGTACCAGAAAATCTATTTGGTCGTATAATGACACTTTTCACTTCCACTCGTTTCTTATCTGTACCTATTGGATACATCTTTTTCGGAACAATATTAGAGTCTAATATTTCACAAAAAACTCCTTTAATCATGGCAGGAACTATATTATGTGGCCTATTAATATACTTTTGCCTATTAAGTGTGCACTTTAATAAGTTAAATAAAAACCTAAAATAGTTATTATTTAATAGTGACTTGACTATAACCTAAACCTTATTTTATTGAGGCCAGAACACCATGCATTTATCTTATTTACAGCGCAGAATGTGGTGGCTAAACGAAACAAATAAAAAAGCTGTGGGATTTAATATCCCTATACTTTTTAAATCCATTACCACTCCTAACCACGTTTGGTTAAATCATATTACTCACCATACCATACAGCTTGGATTAGAAAACTATAAACTAAGCGGCTTAGTTGACTTAAAATGGGAATGGACATCCAATTTATCTTTATATATCGACATAGTTACCTGTAAGGAAATGGAACAATCAACAATTTGCCAGAGCTTATCTAGGCATCATTTTGACCTTAGCCAAGAAGCACCTATCAGAATTCATCTGCTCCTGACAGAGCAAAAATCATACCTATTATTTGTTTTTTGCCATATTGTGTTTGATGGTTCTGCAGCAGCCCTATTTATTGCTAGCCTAGAGAAAAATTGTCGAAAGTCTATAAAATATCTCTTAGATGAACCAAATTCACAACAATATGAGAATATGTTTCTTGTAAAGAGTAATTCCATCACATATTGGGAAATACAATTACAGCAATTAAATGAAGGTCTTCTTGCGGCACCTCTCCCACAACAAGAAGAAGTTATGGTGTTTGAATTTCCTGCAGAACTATTTTCCTTATCACGCCAATACTGTAGGCGGACAAGAGTAAATTTATCAGCTCTGATGTTATCAATCTGGGCCCAATGGCTTATGCAGTATTTCAATAAATCAGCAGTGACAATTGGAACCGCTAGTGAAAACAGAACTACAGCCGAGAAAAAGAATATTTTGCATTTATATGTTTCGGTATTCCCGTTGGTAATTACAGATTGCTCGCCTAAAGAAATTGATAAAAAATACCAATCAGTAAAAAAATTTCCTTATGTACCTTATGAAGATCTTGTTAAGTTAGATAATTTCACAAAGTTAAGTGGATGGTTTGACTTTTATTTCGGATTTCATTATTGGCCTAAAACAAATTTTAACATTAAAGGAATAGACTGGGAAATATGTACATTCACTCAAGGTATTTCACGATATCCATTATCAATGGATATATTTTTACTAGGTGAAAAAACCTATATAAAAATTGAGAGGGATATTTATCTTAATGGTATGAATAATAAGGATATATATTCTCAGTATCTTACTATTTTACAGAGCACTCTTCAAATTTCATTAATGCCAGGAAATCAACATGTTAAATAAATTAATAAATAGTTTAATCGAAAACCAAGATGGAATAGCTATTATAGATAATAATAATGATTTCAGTTATAAAGAGCTTAACAGTCTGGTAAAAAATATAGCCCAGTCATTACAATCAATAGATGTATTAAGCCAACCTACTTTTATTACTGTATTTCTTCCTGGTGGCTACCACTTCGTTGCTTCAATATTAGCTGTAATATTTTCTGGTCATAAATATATTCCTCTCGATCCAAACATGGGTGCACAAAGATTACAGAATATCCATAAGCAAACAAACTGCATAGTGATCACCATGGCATGTTATCAACATTTAGTGCCTCATGATCTACAATGCCTTATCCTAGATAAATTACCCTCACACACAGTTCGGCTACCAAAATATCGACAAAATAATGAGTGTATTTATACTATTTTCACATCTGGTACAACCGGTATTCCTAAGGGAGCTCAGGTGCATCTTGGTGGTTTCACAAATGTCGTTAATTGGTATATAGAAGAGTTAACTATTACCAAAAATGATGTAATTTTAATTCCTTCTTCAATTAGTTTTGATTTGACACAGAAAAATATTTTTTCTGCATTAGTAACAGGAGCGTGTCTTGTCTTTCCATCACTTTCTCCTTTCGATCCTATTTCTATACGTCAAAAAATCGCACAATTTCAGGTAACAAAATTTAACTGTACACCTTCTACACTAAGCTTACTTACAGATACTAAACGGTTAGATTTTTCTAATAGTTTAGATACTATCGTACTTGGTGGAGAACAAGTATCAAAATCAGTTATCCAATTATGGTTATCAGAAAATCCAAAAATAAAATTTATGAATTCATATGGCCCAACAGAATGTTCAGACGTCGTTTGCTTCTGTTGGATTACAGAAACCATGTTATCTTCAAAATACCCAATACCAATTGGTCACGCTATTCCAAATACTGTCTTAACACTGTCCGAAACTTGTCTAGATGAAGAAGGTTTAGAAATTGGAGAAATAGTGATTACCGGAGAACCTGTTGGCCTAGGATATATTGATGAAACTTGGATTCGCATGATAAGTGCAATTTCTGAAAAAGGCGGTCAGTTGCTATAGTAGGCATCTTTCTCGCCAAAGGAAAATGCACTATGACCTATAAACAACTGACCGAA
>NZ_JBBMXH010000094.1:0-19049 GCF_037996725.1 Xenorhabdus entomophaga | reverse complement strand
ATCTTTGTATGCCAGGACTCTTTTTCGAAAATCTAAACTGTAACCCATTTCACTTTATGCCTTGTCATGTTGGATTTGGATATTATGACATATTAGTATGATTCTGCTATAGTTTCAGACAATATAGCTTCAGGAAATATAACTTATCATGTGGATTCATTGGATAGCTTATATCCCTACCCCGGAGATGACACAGCGGCACTGTCGTTAAACGGTCAATATATACTGCATGCCTGTGAAGGTATGTTGCCGAGTTTTGTGACCCATTATCCTTATTTTGCAGGATGGTCAGCCGTCATGGCGAATATCAGTGATATTGCAGCAATGGGTGGTCGGGCATTGTCAGTAGTAAACAGTCTTTGGCATACCAGTAATGAATCTGCCCAGCAGCTAATGCAAGGCATACAGGATGCTTGTCGTGCTTATGGTGTGCCATTGGTCGGCGGGCACACCCATCTTGGAGCAGCTTATCAGCCCGCTTTATCCGTGGCGATTCAGGGTATGGCGCGAAAATTACTTTCTGTGTTACATGTTAAACCCCAACAAAAAATTCTGATTGCTTTAAACCTACAAGGGCAATTCCATCCCGATACTACTTACTGGAAATGCTTTGAGCAGGTATCTGGCCACATTTTACAGTCACAAATTGCTTTGCTGCCGCAACTGGCAGAGGAAAATCTGGCTTATGCCGCCCGTGATATTAGCAATGCCGGCATTTTAGGTAGTTTGTTGATGTTGCTCGAAGCTACAGCATCAGGGGCACATATCAACTTAGATGCGATTCCTAAACCTGATGATGTGGAATGGTTTGAATGGCTGCAAATTTTCCCCAGTTTTGGTTTTTTACTCACTGCTGATGCAGACAAATGCGAAGAAATCATCAGGCTGTTTCACAGTCAGGGGATTGCCTGCAAGGTGATTGGTGAAACCAATACCAGTGGTGTAGTTACGGTGCAACAGCAGGAACAGGGCAGCATATTTTGGGATTTTAACCGCCAGATATTTACCGGCTTTTGCTACGCCAACCTTCTGAAAAAACACGCTTTTAAAAAATTACAGTGCAAACCCATACAGACTGAGACTAAGAGTCATCAGTAGGAGCCTATTTTATGCCCAGCGTAAATTTTACTGTGAAGTGGCCTGATGGAAAGCGGATTCAGTATTACTCACCTTCAACGGTGATTTATGAATACCTGTCCATCGGACAGCTTTACTCAGGTACGCAGTTTTTACACCAAGTTGAAAATGGTCTGTATGCCGCATCGGAAAGAGTACGTGCACGTTATGGCTTTACCTGTAGTTCGGCCATGGACAATCTGGCGATGATCAAGTCCCAGGCCAGACTCTTCGGGCTAAATCCGGAAGACAAAATTGAAGTCATTGAAATGACGAATAAATGAGAAGGATGTTCCATGTTAAATACTCAAAATCAAATATTGCAGCCAAATTATGATGTGGTCATTGTTGGTGGTGGTCAGGCAGGTTTATGTATCAGTCACTATTTGCAAAAGGCAGGCATTGACCATGTAATATTGGAAAAAGAATCCGAGTTAACCCATAGCTGGCGTCGTAAACGTTGGGATAATTTCACCTTGGTAACACCTAACTGGCAGTGTCTGTTGCCAGAACACCCTTATCAGGGGAAAGATCCAGACGACTTTATGACGAAGCATGAAATTGTGGAATATCTTAATGAGTTTATTGAAAAAACAAACCCTCCTGCCATTTTAAATATTCAGGTAGAACATGTAAAAAAAGTGGCAGAACAAAAGTTTGTTATTGAAACTAATCACGGCACAACTACAGCCAAACAACTCGTTATCGCGGCAGGTGGATATCACACTCCAATTTATCCAAAACTCAGCGATACCTTGCCTGAACATATAAAAGTGATACATTCGGAAGAATATTTAAATGTAAATCAACTACCTGAAGGTGCAGTGTTGGTGGTCGGATCAGGGCAATCCGGCGCACAGATTGCCGAAGATTTACATTTGGCAGGCAAAAAAGTTTACTTATCGACAGGTGATGCCCCGCGTTGTGCCCGATTCTATCGCGGCAAAGATGTAGTGAAGTGGTTGTTTGATATGGGTTATTACGAAACTACCGTCAAAGAGCATCGTTATAGTGAAGAAGTCCGTAACAGTACCAACCACTATGTCACAGGACGTGATGGTGGGCGTGATATTGACCTGCGCCAATTTGCCTTAGAGGGTATGCAATTGCTCGGTCGTTTTGATGACTTTAAAGATGGTCAACTCTGGTTCAGAGACGATTTATCAGAAAATCTGGACTGTGCTGATGCTACTTATAATCGCATTAATGCCTCAATTGATGAATATTTGGATAAAAACAACATTACAACCGATGAACCTGCATCAGTGTATCAGCCTGTTTGGCATCCTGAGCAGGAAACCACACGCATTGATTTAGCAAAAGAAAATATTAATTCAGTGATTTGGTGTATCGGTTTCAGACCAGATTATTCATGGATTGATTTAGATATTTTCCAAGCCAGCGGTTACCCAAACCATGACCGTGGAATTACCCTTGATCCGGATGTTACGTTTATTGGTTTGCCATGGTTATATACATGGGGTTCCGGCCGTTTTATGGGGATCGATCAGGACGCTGCCTATGTAGTACAGCATATTGGGCGACAAATTCACATCAGTGCAAAGGCTGGGAAATATAGATCAGAAAGTGACAATGTTGCCTTTGAAACAGGTTTAGTGCCCTGAACGTCATTCAGGTAACCTGTCGTATTGTAAGTGAAGCACGTCACAAGCAGGAAAACAAAAAATCAGCGGTTACAGGCAACTCACCCTGTAACCGCACCATCAGAGAAACCCAGAGGATTCAGGGATTACTTGCTGGTATCCAGTTCCGGGAAACTTTTCACCATATCATCAATCGCTTTCAACTGCATCAGGAATGGTTCCAGTTTTGCCAGTGGCAGTGCTGATGGGCCATCACATTTCGCATTTTCCGGATCAGGATGAGATTCAAGGAACAATCCCGCAATTCCTACTGCCATACCGGCTCGTGCCAGTTCAGACACTTGCGCACGACGACCGCCAGAAGCAGCTCCGAATGGATCACGGCATTGCAATGAGTGAGTAACGTCGAAAATGACAGGTGAGCCATTAGTAGCCTGTTGCATGACGCCAAAGCCCAACATATCAACCACCAGATTGTCATAACCAAAGTTACTGCCACGATCGCACAGGATGATTTGATCGTTGCCACCTTCTTTAAATTTTTCAACGATATTTCCCATCTGTCCCGGGCTTACAAACTGAGGTTTCTTGATGTTAATAACGGCCCCTGTTTTCGCCATTGCTTCAACCAGATCGGTCTGACGGGCAAGGAAAGCAGGAAGCTGAATCACATCAACCACATCTGCAACAGGCTGAGCTTGCGCAGGTTCATGTACATCAGTGATGATTTTCACACCGAAAGTCTGTTTCAGTTCCTGAAAGATTTTCATCCCTTCTTCTAAACCCGGCCCACGATAGGAATGGATAGAAGAACGGTTAGCCTTATCAAAAGACGCTTTGAAAACATAAGGAATGCCCAGTTTTTGCGTTACGGTCACATAGTGCTCACAAATACGCATGGCCAAATCCCGTGATTCAAGAACGTTCATACCACCAAAGAGTACAAAAGGCAGATCATTTGCGACCTTGATGTCACCAATATTAACCACTTTCTGTTGCATGCTTATACCTTCTCTTGTTAAGGGTAAATAAATTTGCTGTATCTATAAAAATAAACAGGTCGCTGAGAAATCCCGCCTGATGAAAACATTAATGAAAAACAAAAACATTAATGAAGAACAATCTGCCTCTGCTCAATGGAATTAATCTGCATTTTTAGCATTTCTGAGATAGGATCTTCAGGGCAATGCTCCACAAAATAGCTCAAATCCGAAACAGCAATGTGATTGCAGTCGAGTTGTGCATAGATAAGCCCCCGGTCGCGGATTTCATATGGATCATCGGGGTCAAACATCAACACAATTTCGCTGGCCTTGAGTGCTAACTCCATCTTTTTCTCTTCCATCAGGGAAACTTTGATGGTGTCAGTGACTTTACGCACAATGCTGATGTTATCCGCTTCCTGTAAGTCTTTCTTTTCCAGGCGAATAGTTGGCCCAATATTGCCTTTTAACCAGACATCAAGTATATGTTCGTTGAGCGTATCGCCATTCATGGGATTAATGAACCATGCTGGCTCATCAACTAAATCAGCCCGTAAGATTAGCTGTGTCGGGAATATAACAGGCTGTACCGGCAAATCCAGCGCCTGAGCAATGTGTGAAAATAGCGTCCCCAATGCCACGGGTGCACCCTGACGTGAATGCAGTACGCTATCCAACCACAGGGTATCAGACAAACAATACACGCCATTTGCCCCGCCGAATTTCCATTCGCGGTAAAAAAGTGTCAACAGTGACTGCAATTTTACTTTGGTGTCGGTAATAGAAGAAAGTTTCTGCCGGGCTTCTTCAACCAATGCAGCTAACTGTTCAGTCACCAACCTTTGAGGAAAATCAGGACGAATGGCCCGTGTCACCAGAATAATACCGTCAATCAGGGGAGCATTATTGAATTCATAATTAACTATGGTTTTCATTTTTATTCCATCGACCTACCGTAATACGTTCGTTACCACCATAATCCTGAAAAGTTGCTATCTGCTGATAACCTTTTTCCAAAAATAGGTTTCTGACAACGATTCCCTGTTTCCAGCCATGTTCCAATAACAGCCACCCGTTTGGTAACAGGAAATGGCGAGCCTGCTCCACAATTGTCTGCAAATCTGCCATGCCATTTTGGGCAGCGATCAATGCAGTGGCCGGCTCAAACCTGACATCTCCTTCACGCAGATGAGGATCAAGCTCATCAATATACGGAGGATTACTGACTATCATATCAAATTGTCGACCTGCCACCGCAGAAAACCACGTACTTTGTAAAAAATTCACATTGTGAAAAGACAGTTTTTCCGCATTTTTTTCAGTATTGTGTTTCGCCAATGCCACTGCATCAGGGTTAATATCAACCCCTGTTACGCGACAATCATGTCGCTCACTGGCTAAAGCCAAGGCAATTGCCCCCGTTCCCGTACCAAGATCCAAAATCTGTGCGGGTAAATCGGGCAACAATTCCAATGCCTTTTCAACCAGACATTCCGTGTCAGGGCGTGGAATCAGGGTCGCTGGTGATACAGAGAGAGGCAATGACCAGAATTCACGCTCACCTACAATATAAGCAACCGGCTCCCCCTGAATGCGGCGAGCTAACAAGGCTTCAAGCTGGTCAGCTTCTTCTGCTGAAATTGGTGTTTCATTGAATGCAATTAAATAAGTGCGGGAACGCCCTGTCACATGTTGCAACAAAATTTCCGCATCACGTTTAGGGCTGTCACTTTCGGTCAACTGCATGGCTGCATGCTGGAGCCAATATTGATAATTCATCAATCCTGCTCTGATAATGCAGATAGCTGGTCTGCCTGATATTCAGTAATAATAGGCTGGATAAGCATATCCAGTTTGCCTTCCATGACTTCTTCCAGACGGTATAACGTTAGGTTGATGCGGTGATCGGTAACTCGCCCTTGTGGGAAGTTATAAGTCCGGTTGCGATCTGAACGGTCGCCGGAACCGAGCAGATTGCGACGTTCTGAAGCCTCGGCTTCATGACGTTTTTGTGCCTCGGCAGCACGGATGCGCGCAGCAAGCACAGACATCGCTTTTGCCTTGTTTTTATGCTGGGAACGCTCATCCTGACATTCTACGACAATGCCGGTTGGCAGGTGGGTAATTCGAATTGCAGAGTCAGTGGTATTGACGTGCTGACCACCCGCCCCGGAAGAACGAAAAGTATCAATTTTCAAATCACCGGAACTGATTTCCGGTAATTCTGCTTCAGGGATTTCTGGCAAAACAGCCACAGTACAGGCCGACGTATGGATACGTCCCTGAGATTCGGTTTCTGGTACGCGCTGGACACGATGGCCACCTGATTCAAATTTCAAGTGACCATAAACTTGCTCACCAGAAACTTTGGCAATGACTTCTTTGTATCCACCATGTTCGCCCTCATTGGCGCTCATGATCTCTACTTTCCAGCGACGGGATTCTGCATAACGGCTATACATGCGGAATAAATCTCCGGCGAATATCGCAGCCTCATCCCCGCCGGTTCCTGCACGAACTTCCAGAAAACAATTGCGTTCATCATCCGGATCTTTAGGCAATAACAGCACCTGTAATTGCTGTTCTAACTCTTCATTACGAATTTTTGCGTCTTTGAGTTCTTCCTGCGCCATTTCCCGCATTTCGGGATCATCAAGCATCATCTCGGCTGTTTCGATATCATCCTGAACGCTTCTCCAGGCTCTAAAACAGTTAGTCACATCAGTAAGTTGAGCATATTCCTTTGATAATGCACGAAAACGCTCCTGATCAGCGATCACCTCAGCATCGCCGAGATGAGCCAAAACTTCTTCATGGCGTTCTTGTAATGCTTCCAATTTAGCGACAATAGAAGGCTTCATTCGTAATATCAGACCTTATTTAGAATAGGGTTAGTTATGATCCAGCCCAAGGCTGTCCCGTAATAGATTCAGGCGTTCCAAATCGCCATCACTGGCAGCCTGTTGGAGAGATTTAGTTGGTGTATGAATCAGACGATTCGTCAATTGGTGAGTCAACTGGTTAATGATCTGTTCAGCATCAGCGCCCTGTTTTATAGACATCAATGCCTTTGCCGTCATTTCAGCCCTGATTTTCTCTGCTTGTTCCCGGTATTCGCGAATTGTATTAACTGCCCCCTGAGAACGCAACCAATCCATGAAGTGGCTGCTCTCTTGTTGCACAATGCCTTCTGCAACAATGGCTGCGGCTTTACGCTGAGCGAGGTTTTGCTGAATGATGGCCTGTAAATCGTCAACACTGTACAAATAAACATCACTTAATTTTTCAACATCCGGCTCAATATCACGGGGAACGGCGATATCAATCAGCAACATCGGCTGGTTGCGACGTAATTTCAACGCCCGTTCAACCATACCTTTACCAATAATCGGCAATGGGCTGGCGGTGGAACTGATCACAATATCAGCTTCAGACAACCGGGTATCGATATCCGGCAGGGAAATAACTTCGGCATTAACTTCACTGGCAAGCTTCTGCGCCCGCTCTTTCGTGCGGTTGGCAATCATCATGTGACGCACCCCATGTTCTTTAAGGTGGCGTGCTACCAGTTCAATCGTTTCCCCTGCTCCCACCAGCAGGATAGACAGTTGAGAAAGAGATTCGAAAATTTGCCGGGCAAGTGTACAGGCCGCAAACGCCACAGAAACGGCGTTGGCACCAATTTCCGTTTCTGTTCTGACCCGTTTAGCTACCGAGAAAGATTTTTGGAACAGACGCTCCAACTCACCTGATAAGGACTGATAATTTTGCGACTCAGCGAATGCTTTCTTCACCTGCCCCAAAATCTGGGGTTCTCCCAGTACAAGGGAGTCGAGACCACTTGCAACTCGCATTAAATGACTGACAGCTTCATCATTCAAATGCCAATAGAGACTTGATTTCAAGTCTTCAGGATTGAGCTGATGATATCTGCATAGCCAATTAATTAACTGTTCTTTAAAATTATCCTGCTGTTCAACGCTGAGATAGAGCTCTGTGCGGTTACAGGTTGACAGCACAACACCGCCCCGCACCAGCGGTTGCCGGAGCAGGTCATCAAGTGCAAGCCCTATCGTGTCAGGAGAAAAGGCTACCCGCTCACGTAAAGAAACAGGCGCTGTTTTATGGTTGATACCAAGTGCTAATAAAGTCATTTTAACTGCGTTGAGTTATCACGGGGATCAAATTCATGATGATATTAATAACTATTCTCATAAACTCACACCCTTCATAAGGACTCTCATTGGATGGGCATTTTACTTGATGCGTCAGTGCAATAAAAGTCAATCAGACAGTTATGCGATAATTTATTCGAGAATTCTTACCAAATTTTCGCTAAATTAGCCTCTTGATTATAGACTTGGATGGCATGTCCTATACCCAATAAATGTCCCGATAGATTTCAAGTTTCAGACTCTCTTATTGCCAAGGGTTACCTTATGAAAATGTCTTCGTTTTTCCGCTTGCTTCCCCTCTCCGCTGCCTTACTGACTGCCTGTACAGTCACGCAACCTCCCACTGGCACCGGATCAGCGGATACCCCACAATGGCATGGCCGTGAACAAAAATTGCAGGAATTAGAGCATTACCAGATCCGGGGTTCTTTTGCTTATCTGGCAGATGAAAAAAAAGTGTATGCACGTTTTTTCTGGCAACAATATTCGCATGATAATTATAAATTACTGCTGCTCAATCCATTGGGTACGACTGAATTGGAATTATTCGTCAAACCCAATATGATTCAGCTCACTGATAATAATGGTAAAAAATATCTCAGTGATGACCCGGAATCCTTGATTTACCAGCTTACCGATATGAATATCCCTCTGGATAACCTTAAAAATTGGATTATTGGTTTGCCCGGTAATGCCAAAGATTTTCAACTGGATGCGAATTACCTGCTTAAATCCGTAAGTGATCAACAAAATGGTGAAATTTGGCGGGTAACTTATCAGGGATATGATATGTCCACGATCCCAGCCTTACCTAATCGCCTGGAACTCATGCAAGGAAAAAACCGCATAAAACTAAAGATGGATAATTGGACAACACAATAATGACTTTAACCTGGCCATCTCCGGCAAAATTGAATTTATTTTTGTATATCACAGGACAACGCCCTGATGGTTACCACGAACTGCAAACGCTGTTCCAATTTTTAGATTATGGCGATGAAATCACCATTACCCCCCGTCAGGATAATCAAATCCGTCTGTTGACCCCTGTTGAAGGAGTAGCCCATGACGATAATTTGATCGTGCGGGCTGCCCGGTTATTGCAGCACCATTTAAAATCACACCAAATGGGCACCGAACATTCAGGGGCTGATATCCACATTGATAAGTGCCTGCCGATGGGCGGAGGATTGGGTGGCGGTTCTTCCAATGCCGCAACGGTATTAGTTGCCCTGAACTATCATTGGCAAGCTAACCTATCCGATGACGCATTGGCACAACTGGGGGTTAGCCTTGGCGCAGATGTTCCGGTCTTTGTCAAAGGTCATGCTGCTTTTGCCGAAGGCATCGGAGAAAAACTTCAACCCGCCTCACCGGAAGAAAAATGGTTTCTGGTTGCTCACCCCGGGATTGAGATCTCAACCCCGACGATCTTCACAGATCCTGAATTAAAAAGAAATTCTCCGATTCGTGCTCTACCCGCATTATTACAGGCACCATTTGCAAATGATTGTGAGCCAATCGCAAGAAAACGTTTTCGTGAGGTTGAACAGCTTCTTTTATGGCTGTTAGAATATGCACCGTCACGCCTGACCGGAACCGGTGCATGTGTTTTCGGCGAGTTCGAATCTGAAGCATCGGCCCGTAGGGTGTTAAATCAAGCCCCAGAGTGGATGCAGGGCTTTGTTGCGCGTGGCGTTAACATTTCTCCGTTGCATAAATTCCGCTCTGGGATAACTGTGTTATTGAACCAATGAGCAATGTTTGTTTGATTGGTCAACAATATCTCTTTGGACGCAAGCCTGAGGTTTATCCCGTGCCCGATATGAAGCTTTTTGCTGGTAATGCTACACCTGAACTAGCACAACGTGTTGCTAACCGCCTGTACACTAGCCTGGGAGACGCTGCCGTCGGTCGTTTTAGCGACGGTGAAGTCAGTGTTCAAATCAATGAAAATGTACGCGGTGGTGATGTTTTCATCATCCAGTCGACCTGTGCACCAACCAACGACAACCTGATGGAATTAGTCGTTATGGTCGATGCCTTACGTCGTGCTTCTGCTGGCCGTATTACCGCTGTTATTCCTTACTTCGGTTATGCCCGTCAGGATCGCCGTGTTCGTTCAGCTCGTGTACCTATCACAGCCAAAGTTGTCGCGGACTTTTTGTCCAGCGTTGGAGTAGACCGTGTTCTCACTGTTGACCTGCACGCCGAGCAGATCCAGGGCTTCTTTGATGTTCCGGTTGATAATGTATTTGGCAGCCCAATCCTTCTGGAAGACATGCTACAGAAAGATCTGGAAAACCCTATCGTTGTCTCTCCAGACATCGGTGGTGTTGTCCGTGCCCGTGCGATTGCCAAACTGCTGAACGATACAGATATGGCTATCATTGATAAACGTCGCCCACGTGCAAACGTTTCTCAAGTTATGCATATCATTGGTGATGTTGCTGGCCGTGATTGCGTTCTGGTTGATGACATGATCGATACAGGCGGCACTCTGTGTAAAGCGGCAGAAGCATTGAAAGAGCGCGGAGCGAAGCGGGTATTTGCTTATGCAACCCACCCTATTTTCTCCGGTAATGCAGTGGAAAACATCAAGAACTCCATGATCGATGAATTTATTGTCTGTGACACCATTCCTCTGTCTGATGAGATCAAGGCGTTGAACAAAGTGCGTACTCTGACACTGTCCGGCATGCTTGCTGAAGCTATTCGCCGTATCAGCAATGAAGAGTCTATCTCTGCTATGTTTGAGCACTAATGTTTAACGTGTAACGTTGAAATTAAGCGTTAACTTATTCAAGTGATTAAATAAATCATTGCCTAAGAAACCCCGTTACTGCGAATGCGGTGACGGGGTTTTCTGTTTATTTTACATCCTATTAATTAATGATTCCCCCATAAATTAATAACCATCATTAATCTTAATTTTCTGAAATTAATTAATTTTATCAATTACTTAACCATGTCACCATCAGCTCTTTTCAAATATTTCATTGCGGAATTTATCAACAATAAAAAGAATCATCTTCTGCAAATATAATCAATTATCTGGTACGTCCAGTTGACAAAGCCTCTAACAATACTGGTGTCGCTGAAAAGTTACTGCTAACCTGTGAATCGGTTTATGACAGCGATTTTTTTTACTCGCTAATATCACTAGTAGATATTATTTATAAACTAAAAAATAAATATTATTAATGTGATCAGATATCAGCATTGAAAACTAACGTGATGGATTTTTTCTTGTTGAATCCAATAAGGCCATATTTTCACAGGCCATGTTCAGGGAAATATTTAAACGCGGAATGTATTAACACATCACATGTATATGAAAAATTCGAATCAATATGGAATATCGTTCACAGGAAACCATACTTAATCTAGGACAGTCATTATCAATAAGTTAACTGTCTGACTTAAATTTATTTTGAATATCCAATACATCAGCATCTCCTGTTTCATTAAAGGAGAGGCTCCGGATGCTTTTCATTCAAAAGCGATATGCTGATCAATAAAAAACTACTGTTAAGGAGAGTGCCAATGAAAAAGGCATTTTTATTTACACCTGCACTATTAGCGCTTTCAATCAATGCCGTTTCTACTGCCTATGCTTATGATCAGGTTTATGTTTTTGGTGATAGTTTGAGTGATAGTGGGAATGAAGGAAGATATACGACAGATCAAAAACAGATATATGCTGAGTATATCGCTAAACACATTACGAGGACTGACCTAACTCGCTCTGACGATGGAGGGACTAATTATGCCCAAGGCGGTGCTACTTCTATCAAGGAATATAGTGACAAAAAACTAAGCACACAACAGCAGATAGATGATTACCTGAATAAACATAATAATAAAGCTGATCCTAACGGCATTTATATTCACTGGGTAGGCGGTAATGACCTTGCTGCTGCTTTAGAAAAAGGTCAGAAAAATCCACTAGATGCTTACATGGTTGTTGAAAAAAGTGCAAATGCATCCGCTGAACAGATTAGCAAACTTGTCAATGCTGGTGCAGGATTGATTATTGCTCCTACCGTTCCCGATGTTGGTACTACTCCTAAGTTACTGGAAGGGCTACTAGCAACGGGTCTAAAAGATAAAAGGGTTTCCAAAGACAAAATCATTTCTGTTTTGCAAGAAGTCCATGCAGAAATTAACAAGCATGAAATCCCCAATGATACAGCCCGTGATTTTGCTCTGAAAAAAGTTTTTCATGTATTGGCAGAAAAAGCGGAAAAAGAAAAGTTAATTCCTGGGGCATCAGCTAAAGAAATTGAAAAAGAACTTATAGAGCAATACGAAAAAGCGAATAAAGGTGCTTCAAAACTTACTGATACATACAACAATCTGGTCGATGAAAAAATCAGCCAAAGCAATGGCAATATTCTGCGTGCTGATGTCAATGGTCTGTTACGTGAAGTCATGTCTAATCCACTGAACTATGGTTTCGACAATAACCTTGGCTATGCCTGTGGTGTCGGCGTAAATGCTGATAAGTGTACTTCCCAAAAAGAAGGCGAAAATTTCGATTCCAGCAAACAGTTTATTTTCTCTGATAATTTCCATCCATCACCACTTGCACACAAAATTATGGGTCAATATATTGAATCCATTTATGTAGCACCATCGCTGGTATTGACATTGAATCAAGTCAACCGTGCACCAGTTAAGAGTGCCCTTTCCTCCCTTGACGGTCACCTGCAACAACTGCGTAGTGGCAGCAATCCTCAAGGTAAAATTGGTGTTTTCGGTGGCTTCACTGGCACCCGGGATAAAACTTTTACACTGGGTAGCGATTATCAGTTGATAGATAACCTGCTCTTGGGGGCAATGTACTCTAGCTATAAAGAAGAACGCTCGCCAGTTGCTGATTTCTCTTACGGAGGTCGTGGGCATGTTTTTACAGGTTACGCGCTATGGAACTATTATAGTAATGGCTGGCTAAGTGGTGATGTCCATTATTCACATACCAATTATGACAGCCTGACCCGTACCATTCAGCTTGGCAAGGCCACACTCAGAGAAATAGGTTCAACCACAGGTAAACAGTGGGGAGCTCGTATCACCGCAGGTTGGGATATTCCTGTTACCAACTATCTGACTACCAGCCCAATTATCCAGTACGCTTGGGATAAAGGCGATATCGACGGCTATCGTGAATCCGGCAACAATAGTACTTCCATGCACTTTAGTAATCAAAACTATACTTCTGAGGTTGGCACACTAGGCTGGCGAGTGGATACTAATTTAGGCCGTTTCAATCCTTACGCTTCTGTCCAGTTTAATCACCAATTTGGTGATACAAGCTATAAGCTGCGTAGTGCCATTAATTCCACTAAAACTTCTTTTGTAACGAAAAGCGGCAAACAAAGCACCAATTGGCGTCAATATACTGTCGGCGTGAATGCAAACCTGACCAGTAAACTGCGTGGTTTTGCTTCTGTGACCCGTAATGACGGCAATGCTCAAGATCCTAACTATAACTTTAGCTTAGGCCTTAACGCGAGTTTCTAATTCTGTATAGATAAAACGATGTAATCGAATTATCGAAAAACAGACACAGACAACTCAATAAGAAACGCAAGGCCGTAATATCGCTGTCTTGCGTTTTTATTTTTTCTTCGTTTAGTTTTCATATAAACACACCAACATCATGTTGACTCTTCATATAAGTAGATAGAAGTAGCATCGAACCTGCCTGAAATCATCAAAAAATCCATCAGACCTCAAACCAAAGATAATAGTGAACCATTCTTTCTGGAGAACGAGGATGAAAAAAACATTTTTTTTAATATCGACCACGACAGCATTTTTATTTAACTTCATTACACATGCCCATGCTTATGACAATGTTTATGTTTTTGGCGATAGTCTAAGTGATGGCGGTAATGTAGGAAGATTTACAACGGATGGCAAAAATTCAGAACTCTATGATGAATATATAACACGTAAAGTCACCGGAAAAAAACTAACCCCATCCAACAATGGTGGAACTAATTACGCACAAGGTTGTGCAACTGCCAATGGCGCATTAACAGGATTGTGTAACATCCTGGGGAATACGACACAAAAGCAGGTCGATAATTACCTAAAAAACCACTCTGGGCGAGCAAGTTCTGATGCTCTATATATACATTGGGTAGGGGGAAATAATATCGCTGAAGCTTTGGAGTTTGTAGCAAAAGGTGATAAAAAAACGGCACAAAAAATTATCAATGATAGTTCCGCCTCCGCGGCGTCACAGATCAACCAACTCACTAAGGCCGGCGCTGATTTGATTATTGTACCGAATGTGCCTGATATTGGTACAAGCCCCAAAATTATGGAGGCTGTACTACAGGGGGCCTTGAAAAAAAGCAAAATTCCTGATGAAAAAATTTTCCAGATTCTGAAACAAACCCACCAGGCTCTCAGTAAATACCCTACACCGAATGCCGCTACCCGGCGTCAAGTTATTGAGGGTGTTTTTAAAAAGATCGCTGAAGGCGCATCTCCCCAAGATCCAAAAAAAGCTAAAGAAATCTATCGGCAACTGATTGAGGCCTATGATCAAAACAGCAAAATTGCTTCCCAATTGTCTGCTGAGTACAACCAAAAAACAGAAGATCAGCTCGGTAATGGTAATATTCTCCTTGCTGATACCAATCTCCTCTTACGAGAGGTGATTGAAAACCCAACTATTTATGGCATTGACAATACCCTTGGTTATGCTTGCCCACAAGGCAAATTGGCCTCGCGTTGTTCTTCTTCTGACCCCGAGTTTGATAAAAACCAGTCATACTTGTTTTCTGATAGTTTCCACCCGACACCTGAAGTGCACCATGTCCTCGGTCAGTACATTATGTCAATCTATAACGCTCCGCTACAAGTGATGGGGTTGAATTACACCAACCGCATTCCTGTTACAAACGCCTTAAACTCACTTGATGGGCATCTGCAACAACTTCGCAATAGTCATAATGCCCAAGGTAAAGTTGGTGTATTCGGTGGTTATACAGGTAATAACAATACCACGCTCATATTAGGCAGCGATTATCAACTAACAGATAATCTACTATTAGGAGCAACCCTTTCACATTATCGTAATGAACAAGATTTAACCCCGAATTTCAATTATGCGGCTACGGGTCATGTCGTAACAGCTTATACACTATGGAACTACAACAACAACGGTTGGTTAAGCGGTGATCTTCATTATTCGCGCACCCATTACGATAACCTATCACGTTCTATCCAACTTGGTCAGGCCACACGCAGAGAATCAGGTTCAACCACCGGCAAGCAATGGGGTTGGCGGATCACAGCAGGCTGGAATATCCCTGTCACTGATTATCTGACCACCAGCCCAATCATCCAATATAGTTGGGATAAAGGAAGTATTGATGGCTATCATGAATCTGATAACAACAGTACCTCTATGCATTTTGGAAGCCAGCATTACACGTCTAAAGTTGGTTCTATTGGCTGGCGGGTAGATACGCAATTAGGTCGTTTCAATCCTTACGCTTCTATCCTGCTCAAACACCAATTCGACAATGAACGCTATGCACTCCGCAGCGCGATCAATTCAACTAAAAGGGCTTTCATTCAACGGGGAGAACAACAAGATAGAAACCGTTTTCAATACACAATCGGGGTTAATGCCAACCTGACTAATAACTTTCGTGCATTTGCGGCCGTATCACATGAAAAAAGCAATAGCGTATCGAATCATAACTATGATTTAAGTCTCGGTTTCAATATCAGCTTTTAAGATGTGAAGTACAGGATAAAACCAGAAAAAATGCAAAAGAAAACCCACAGACAGAATAAGGCGGTAATAAAACACCGCCTTATTCAAACTCATTAGATTCCAACAATTAAAACAATCACGGATGTCTGTACTTTTTACGACGATAACGCCCATCATAATTCTTCAGCCACCAATATTTGTCAGTAACCTGTTCCCGACCGCCAATATTGGCACCGGCCAACCAAATAAATGCGCCAACAAATAATCCCATTAGTGCAATGCCTGACAGTAATTCAGATTGCCCGAAACTGAAAATATGACTGAACAATACATAAGCCAAACTGATTAACATTGCCGACATTCCCAGTCCCATGAGAATATTGCCAAAAACAAAAGCCTTTTTACGCCTCATAACCAACCTCCAATACTTTTTGTGAACGCCAATGCGTAAAAACAACGAACTCAAAAGCACGAAAGTAGATATCTTCTTTTGTATTAATTATAGCCTTGTGACTTAAAAGGTTATTGCGGCCTTGATCACAAGCCGCATAAATTTAGACTTAACCTTTTACATTTCATTGAAATAATATTTATTAAGAACACTATTAATGAATTTTGTACTCAAGCCTTGAGATGGGTAAACTAACCCTCTTTTTTGTTTTATTGCCAATAAGCGAATCTAAACTGTGAGTAACATAAAATTAATCGTTGGCCTGGCAAACCCCGGTGCTGAATATGCACAGACCAGACATAATGCCGGAGCATGGTTTGTCGATTTGTTAGCACAACGCCATAACCAGTCTCTGAAAGAAGAGAGTAAATTTTTTGGCTATACAGCCCGCATCAACATCAACGGACAAGATATCCGCCTGCTGGTGCCCACGACTTTCATGAACCTCAGTGGCAAATCTGTCCTTGCCCTTGCAGGTTTCTACCGCATTCAACCAGATGAAATTCTGGTAGCCCATGATGAGTTGGATCTCCCCCCCGGTGTGGCAAAAATGAAATTGGGTGGCAGCAACGGCGGTCATAATGGTTTGAAAGACATCCAAAACAAGTTCGGCAATAACCCTAACTTTCATCGCCTGCGTGTTGGTATCGGCCATCCGGGGGATAAAAACAAAGTTGTGGGTTTCGTACTTGGCAAACCGCCTGCCAGCGAGCAAAAGCTGATTGACGATGCCATTGATGAAGCATTGCGCTGCACCGATATCCTCATCAAAGATGGTATACCCAAAGCGATTAACCGTCTGCACGCATTTAAAGCCAGCGCCTAGCTGAGAGTGCGTGGCGCAGCCGACTATTGCGTGTATAATGGCGCCAATTTTGTATAACTCACCGACAGGCCTATGCCCGTTGGTTTATAAGTGATCTAAGGTGATAAATTTATGGGATTCAAATGCGGTATCGTTGGCCTGCCTAACGTTGGAAAATCTACATTATTCAATGCGCTGACCAAAGCAGGTATCGAAGCAGCAAACTTCCCGTTCTGCACTATCGAGCCAAACACAGGTGTTGTGCCGATGCCAGACTCACGTCTCGACCAACTGGCTGAGATCGTCAAACCACAGCGTATACTGCCAACCACGATGGAATTCGTGGATATTGCTGGTCTGGTAAAAGGTGCCTCAAAAGGCGAAGGTCTGGGTAACCAATTCCTGACCAACATCCGTGAAACAGAAGCTATCGGTCATGTTGTACGCTGTTTTGAAAACGACAACATCATTCACGTTGCTGGTCAGGTTGATCCTGCTGCTGATATTGACGTTATCAATACTGAGCTGGCACTGTCAGATCTGGATACTTGCGAACGCGCTATCCAACGTGTACAGAAGAAAGCCAAAGGTGGTGATAAAGATGCCAAAGCAGAGCTGGAAGCGTTGGAAAAATGTCTTCCTCACCTTGAACAAGCCGGCATGCTGCGCTCTTTAGACTTGAGCGTGGAAGAAAAAGCCGCTATTCGTTATCTGAGCTTCCTGACGCTGAAACCAACCATGTACATTGCCAACGTCAATGAAGATGGTTTTGAAAATAACCCATACCTTGATACCGTCCGTGCCATTGCGGAAGCTGAAGGTTCGGTTGTTGTCCCTGTTTGTGCTGCCATTGAATCCGATATCGCAGAACTGGAAGACGCTGACCGCGAAGAATTCATGGCTGAACTGGGTCTGGAAGAACCGGGGTTGAACCGTGTTATTCGTGCGGGTTATCGACTGTTGAATCTGCAAACTTACTTTACTGCTGGCGTAAAAGAAGTTCGGGCCTGGACTATTCCGGTCGGCGCGACAGCTCCACAGGCTGCGGGTAAAATCCACACCGATTTCGAAAAAGGCTTTATCCGTGCCCAAACGATCGCATTTGAAGATTTCATTACTTACAAAGGCGAACAAGGCGCAAAAGAAGCCGGCAAAATGCGTGCAGAAGGGAAAGATTACATCGTTAAAGATGGCGATGTGATGAACTTCTTGTTTAACGTCTAAGTAAAATCCGTTGTCTCATGAAGTTTCATTGAATCTCAGAAAGACTAATAAAACTCATAAAATCCACGCATTTGCGTGGATTTTTCATTTCAGAACCACAGGTAGTACACGTTTAAACGAGATGGGATATCGGCCTGATGCTATCGAGGCTCAGCTTGCTCATGCTGATACCAATAATGTTCGCCGCACATATAACCATGCAACCTATCTTGAAGAGCGGAAAGTTATAATGCAGGATTAGGCGGATAAACTGGACAAGTGGGCAACAGAGTTCAATTAAAACTTGATTACACATAATGAACCACAACAATATGACTCAACGCCCGAGCATCCCTGACTACCCGCTTTGTGCCAAGAACGGGCATTGCAACATCATGGATGTATACCTAAGCGGTGGTCATTGAGCGTTCCTTTGGTTGGAAAAATCTCTGCGGTTGTGGAAGAACTGCGAGAGGTATTTGAATACCAGCCTTCGGTTCGTAAATCTGGCATTCCTTGTCGTGCTATTGCGCAGAAGAAATACTGAGTAAGCTCTAAGTGGGTAACCCTTCACCAGTCCCCCATTGACACAAAAATGTGATGTTTATCGCTTGATCCGCTTTTCCCTGTTGCTTGATCCTGCCAGTCAGGTAACCTTTTCACCCATGAAAAAGAAGAAGCACTTTACCGCTGAGCCACCCGAAGTGAGCAACATCAGCGAAGCCAATGCCCTTATCCGGGAGCTCTGGGCCAAACTGCGAGAATACGAAGACCGGCTGGCACTGAGTTCGCGTAATTCCTCGCGTTCCCCGTCCAGTGATACGCCTCAGGCACGGGCTGAACGGCAAAAGTTAAACGCCCTGGTCGCCGAAATCAGGCTGGCGCTCAGCCAGGCCACACAGGGCACCGCAGACCACTGAGTGCATTGAAAGACACGGATACGATCGTTCGCTGTCTGCCCGATGACG
>NZ_JBBMXH010000093.1:0-19260 GCF_037996725.1 Xenorhabdus entomophaga | reverse complement strand
GGCAAATTAGAATACCCATTGTTTAACATTTTCTTAACGGCCATAAATTTTAACTTACTTGTTAAGTCTATGATAACTAAAACAAATGAGCCTTAAAATTTTGGTGCCGGAGGCGGAATCGAACCACCGACACGGGGATTTTCAATCCCATCGTAAGTTAATTCAATGTAAAATTTCCTAATCTGACGATTTGTACGCTTAACTCTAATGAGTGTACAAATGAAGATACTTCCCATCATTTCCCCCAAAGGCGGTGAAGGTAAATCCACCCATGCTGCTAATCTGGCCGGCTTTTTTGCTGATGCCGGTCTACAGACTCTCCTGATTGATGCCGATTACTCGCAACCCACATCCAGCAGTATTTTTATGCTGGACTATGAAGCCCCCGCCGGGCTGTATGAAGTGTTAATGCAGACGGTGGATCTAAGGGAATCGAAGCGGATAATTTCCCGCTCGGTGATCAACAATCTCGATATCATTGTCTCCAACGATCCCGATGAACTCCTGCCGACGGCGATGCTGCACGCCCCTGACGGGCGCCTTCGCCTGCGCAATATTTTGCAACATCCGCTCTTTCATCAATACGATGTCATTATTATTGACTCCAAAGGCGCGACTGGTGTGATGACAGAACTGGTGGTACTGACTGCAACTCAGTTTGTGCTGGGGATAATTAAACCCATCCTGCCGGATGTCCGTGAGTTTTTGCGGGGCACGTTGCGGATGCTGACCCGACTGCAATCCTTTGAAAATTACGGTATTCAGCTGCCGCTGATCCAGATACTGGCCAATGGCATTGAAGGCACCAATCTGGACAGGGACACGCTCAATGAACTGACCGATATTATCGACCAGCAGCGCTACGATACGTCAGCATTGAGTGGCAGAAAGGTTTATCAGTTGCTGAACACCCGGATAGATCTACTGGATATCTACAAACTGGGTCACGTTCGCGCCCAGCCTGTTCATCGCCTGGAATATAAAACTCCCCGCAAAAGTCCCGCCGCCGCCCAGACCATGCACAGTCTGGCCTGTGAACTGTTTCCCGAATGGCAGGAGAAATTTGATGCCGTGCTGGTCAACCAACCGACGGGGAGCTCGCAATGAATATTATCTGGCGAGCTATCTGTTTTTGCTATGACAATGCAGAATTACCGTTCACGGATACACAGGATGAATGGTTTGTGTTTGTCGATGCGCCTGATCGTAAAGCAGCACTGGAGAAATTCCAGACATTATTACCCGTTATCTGGGAGGTTTCGCCGGAGAACGTCGAGCATTTCAGTCCCCGTCATGAAGATGAATTGCGTGAACTGTCACTGATGTCCGGTACACCGGATGATTTGGCCCTGCTGGAATGCGGCTGGCATGAGGGAAAGCCGCAGTATTTAACCGCAAAAGAAGTCCTGTTCTGGGTTTCTTCCCCGTATCTGCAACAGCGTTTAGTGAGGGTACTGAATGCCGTCAACAGGGAGGTGACCAATGAATCTGGATCATGATGTGTTACAGGCCATCAGTGAAGCAGAACCCAGTTATGCTTATGCCGAAGTAGGCGTGATTGGCGGACTGGTACTGGAGAATGATCGCTGGGATAGCGTTGTTCAGCTGCTGGCCGCCGACGATTTTTTCTTCCCGGCACACCGAATAATCTATCAGGCCATTGCTGAACTGAGCGAAAAAAACTGTCCGTTTGACCTGATCACCCTGACTGACAGGCTGACACAGCGGGGGCAAATAGACAGCGTCGGTGGTTTTGCCTATGTGGCGGAAGTGTGTAAAAACACGCCCAGTGCGGCCAATATTGAGGAATATGCCCGCATTGTGGCAGAAAAAAGCCGGTTACGTCAGTTACTGGCACTGGGTAAATCCCTCAGCGCGGAAGTTTTTCAGCCCAATATCCGGTCAGAAGCCCTGATTGAGCAGGCAGAAAGTCACTTGTTTAATCTGGCGGAAAATGGCACAGCCCGGCAACATCAGGCAGTGACCCTGCTGCAAGGGGCGGATGCTCTGATTGCCCATCTGGAGCGCATCCAGGGCAGCAATGGGATCACGGGCACCCCCACGGGATTTCAGCAACTGGATGAAATGACCTGTGGCTTACAGGCAGGCGACCTCATTCTGCTGGCCGCCCGTCCTTCCATGGGGAAAACGGCACTGGGGCTGGCCTGTTGTCTCGGTGCGCTGCGGCATCGGGACGAGGCGGTGGTACAGATTTTCAGCCTGGAAATGCCAACCTCACAACTGATGATGCGCCTGTCTGCCATGGAAGGTGGCGTGGCATTAACCGCGCTGCGCAGTGGCCTGCTGGACGATGAACAGTGGGGACGCATCAGCCAGAGCCTGGATCAGTTTGCTCAATGGGATCAACGGCTGATTATCGATGATTGCAGTCACCAGACGCCTGCACTATTGCGCGCCCGTGCCCGCCGCTATACCCGTCAATACGGTAAACCTGCCCTGATTATGGTGGATTATCTCCAGTTAATGTGCGCCCCCGGACAGGAAAACCGCACACAGGAGATTGCCGATATCTCCCGCAGCCTGAAAGCGTTGGGCAAAGAACTGGATTGCCCCGTACTTGCGTTGTCCCAGCTTAACCGGCAAGTCGAAAATCGCCCGGATAAACGCCCCAATAATGGCGATCTGCGCGATTCCGGCTCTTTGGAGCAGGACGCCGATTTGATCCTGCACCTTTACCGCGATGAAGTCTACCATTCGGAAACACCGGACGTTGGGATTGCCGAAATCATTATCGGTAAGCAGCGTCAGGGACCGACAGGCACGGTGCGTGTGCGGTTTGACGGCCGGTATACGCGTTTTTTTGATATTGACAGCGACGGGAGGTAAATGGTGGGACGCAATACGTTGAATTTAGGCAGCGCCTTGTTACAGCAGGGACGACAGGCCGTGGCTACCCGCAATGACAGCCCGCCGATGGCGGAAATGCCGATGGTATTGACATTAGATCAGCTACACCCCAATCCGGATAACCCCCGCACCAATCGCAACCCGCGTTATGACGATATCAAGGCGTCAATCAAAGCCCGCGGGCTGGATACGGTGCCGAAAGTGACGCGTGATCCGGACGGTGACGAGGCTTACATTTTCAGTGATGGCGGGAATACGCGTTACCAGATCCTGTCCGAGCTGTGGCAGGAAACCGGAGATGAGCGTTTTTATCGCATTCACTGCCTGTTTAAACCGTGGCCGGGGCGTTTACAGTGCGTTATCGGACACTTGGCCGAAAATGAGTTGCGGGGCGATCTCAGTTTTATTGAAAAAGCACAGGGTATCCGCAAGGCAAGGACAATTTATGAAGAGCAGCAACAGAAAAAAATCTCCCTGCGGGAATTGTCAGCGCTGTTGCGTCAGGCGGGTTTCCCTGTCAGCGACGGTCACATCAGCCGGATGGAGCATACTGTGAAATACCTTTACCCTTGGATGCCTAACCTGCTGGAATCCGGGCTGGGTTCGTCACAGATAAGACCTTTACTGGCCTTGCGGTTGGATGCCGAGGTGGTCTGGCAACAGCATGTGACCAGTATAAACCCGGAACCGACCGTCACCTTTGATGAGGTCTTTGGTGCCTGCTGCCGCAAATTTGATTCCCCTGAGTCTTGGTCGCCGGAAATGTTCCGGGATGAACTGATCGGCGATTTATTGCAGGCCCTGCCGCACCCGCTGCTCAATTACGACCGCTGGGTACTGGAATTAGATCCGAAAGAAAGTAATCGTCGGCAGCTATTTGGTGAACAGACCACCACGTCTGATACGGTGTTGGTATCGGAAAATCCTGAGATGAATAAACCGGCGCAGGTTCGAATGCCAAACAGGGAATCGAATCTGCGCCGCCTTTCTCAGTCCGCAACCCAGACAGTGCAGGCACCTGAACTGGAACCCGCGCTGGTCGATAAGGCACCTGTGTCTACCCCGTTAAATCCGGTTATTCCGCCTTATCAGCCGGATAACGCGGATAATCCACCTGAATCAGTGTTGCCTGTGTCTGAAACCGAATATCTGGCTTTTGCCCAGGCGGGGCTGGAGCCGGTCAGTTCGGTCTGGGAAATTTCCCCGATGCAGGATGATATTGAACACCTGCAAAACATGGCGTTCCGGCTGGCGTTTGAACTGGCAGAAGTGATGGAATGTGACGGTGATTTACTGTCTGTGTCAGTGGTGGATTCAGCGGGCTTCTGCCTGATTGATGGGCAGGATGCCCATCCTTTTTCGTCTTTATTGTTCAGTCTGACCGGAGAGAACACGGCTGATCATGGTGAACTGACACTGGCTGCCGTTCTGCTCGGCACCGCCAGACATGAAGATATACCGTTACTGGATGATATCCAGACCGTCAAGTTCCTGCGGCTTATCCGGGTGCTCCGTCGTCTGCGTGAGCTTCAGCGTCAAATGACACCAGAGATGATAGCGATGGCGTGATCCCGGTGCATCGTGTGGGGTGTCTGTTTTCCAATGTGTTGTTCATTACATTTTGACTGGCCTGATAGTGGAGGAAGTGGATGAATCATTTATCGCAAGCGACAAATAGCCTGCTGATGCAGCTGGTGATGGATTTGAAGAACGGCTATATCCGCCGTTGTGAGGCGCTGGGGCTGGCACCCAACGAGATGCTGATGTTGCAGCGCCTGACGATTGAGGATTTGCACTATCTGGGTAACAGCCCGGTGTCGGTGCTGAATGTCCATATTCATCACACTAATCTGGTGCGTCTCTTACAACAGGCGCGTATCGAGCAGCAGCGGATGCAGCGTATTGACCGGGCACTGGAATTAGGCGGCTCTATCGAGCTGATGCACTATTTTTTTGGCCTGTCCAGTCTGGAAATCGCCGCCCGACGACGTATTGCCGGCATGGCAGTCCGGCCTGGGCGCGGCTCGCCACTGACGGAAGATGAAAGCCGTGACTTGTGGCAACGCTGGCAGGCGGCAATGATTACCGATGCGGACAGTGCTGAAGGGCTGGATATCATGATGGAGATGGCTGAGTACCATGCGGTCTCACTGACGTCCGTCTGGCGTGCAGTGAAGGATTGGCAGAACAGCGGGGCACCTGAGCCTGTCAAAAAACAGGCATGAAACAGGGAATGAAGGAAACGATGTCAGAAAAATTAACGGAAATGATGCCCGGCCTGCATGTCCCCTTGACGGCACCACTGTTATTTCGCCGCAAGGCGCAACATCAGGTGAGGTGCTACCAGCGGGGCGAGCGCAATTACGTCCGGCTAAAAGAAAAAGGCAAAGGATATCTGAAAATCAATGTGGGGCTGTTCTGGCGGTTGTTAAGTCGTGATGACGGACACTCGTGGGAGCTGATGCACCATGAACGCTACAACAATGAAATTCGTAAATCATAAATGTGACTGAAGTTGTGTCATTCTGCACCTTGTCAATGCAACAGGGTGCAGCCATGACATTATTTTTTTAAGGCTAACGCCGCAGAAAAGGGAATATCATGAACCTGTCCGCAGACAGCATAATTGCACACACCGTTGCCAAAATGAAAATCCGTCTGGCACAACGCTCAGACGATGACGTCTCACAACTGCGCAGTGGTCTGCTGTTTATGGGCAATATTCATGATGCCTATCCCCGCCGTCTGTTGCTGGATGATCGCCTGTCGCCACTGGATAAAACGGGCTGGATGATGATCCGCCTGTATGCCCAGCAAAATGAAGGTGCGGTTTTCCCCAGTTATGACGAATTGCAGATCCTGCTGGCTTCGCCGTATAAAGGTAAAGCCTCCCGTGAAACGGTCAGCCGGGTATTACTGATGCTGCGAATCACTGGCTGGCTGAGTTTATGCAAGCGTATCCGGGATGAACACGGACGGGTGCGGGGCAATATCTATGCGCAGCACGATGAGCCTCTGACCTGCCGTGATGCCGAAATTCTCGATCCCCACTGGCTGGATACGGTGGCAGAAGCCTGTCGCAGTAAAAACCGTACTATCAGTCAGACCGCTTGGAACGTCCTGACCGACATCAAAGACGACCCGCTGATGCGCCATCGTCACAGTCATATTCGCCTGCTGGAAGAAAGGTTGAATGCCGTGCAGACGCCGCAGCAAAGTGTCATGAGCCAGAAGCTGGGTTCTGAGCTGCAAAAGGAAGCGGTGCAAACCGAACTTAGGGGAATTCAGCCGGATTCGGAAACCGAACTGAGTCCACTAACGGGGCAGGCTGAGCTGAATTCGGTATCCGAACTCAGTCTGAAATCAACGTCTTATAGTGGATCAGCTAAACCGAACCGTTATGTACGTTCTTTCACACAGAGTGTGAATAAAAAAACATACGTAGAACCACAGTCCGCTATTTTTCTGCCAGAGGGGCTTTGCCGACAACTGGAGCCGGAAGACGTGACGATGCTGAACAGCCAGTTGCAGGCGCTGCCTGCTGAACAGGCACAGACTGTACTGAATTGTCTGGGTAAGGCGTTACAGGCAGGGAAAATCGGCAATCCGGTTGGCTGGTTGCTGGCGATGATGAAACGGGCACGGGAAGGGAAATTATACGGGCAATCTGAAACCGCTGTTACCGTGCCCGCCACTGCGAAGAAGCCGGTTGAATTCACTCAACATGTTGAGCGTCCCGCTTCACCTTCCTCACAAGCCCATGTCCGCAGCATAGTGAAAGACATTCGTCAAAGGCTGACGCTGGCAAAATATCACCGTGATGTTATTGATTAAAAAACGCCCACTGCTGGCACTGCCAGCACTGATTAAAAAATCGTCTTTTTACGATGAGCAGACTTCCTGTGGAAAGACAGTCTGGTCAGAATGGCACTTTGCTTTTTCTTTATTCCCGATGATGTTTCGGCCAAATCAGCTCGTATGACGCTTCCGTTTTTATTTCTGTATAAATATCATACAGTGCTGGCAGTGCCAGTACTGACTAAAAAATCGCCTTTTTACGATGATCAGACTTTCTGTGGAAAGACAGTCTGATCAGGATGGTACTTTGCTTTTTCTTTATTCCCGATGATGTTTCGGTCAAATTAGGTCGTATGACGCTTCTGTTTTGTTGTTGTGTAAATATCGTACAATGCTGGCAGTGCCAGCATTGCCTGAAAAATAATCGATTTTAACCTCAAGTCAATCCCGTCGATTTTTCCTCTTGTTCCATAACTGGTTATCCATTGAGTTGCAGACGTCTTTGCCCTAATAGTCCCACAGACTTATCAAGGCAATACAGGAGTTTTTGTGCATGTCTGATTTAGAAGAAAAGCAATCATCCCAACCGCACTTACGTGCGGGCGTCTTAAAATCCTCATTAACGATTGAACTGCATACCCACTATGCGATCCGGCTTTGGGCAGGGCGCAGGCGGGAAGAGATCAGCAATCCACGAAAATTTTCAGGTATTCTCGGGATGCCACAGGTGATTAAACGCGCGGGCACTATCAGTGTGGATTCCGCCGCCGATAATCCTTATGCCGATACCTGGCTGGTGAAACTGGAACACGCACTGGATACGGCTTCCGTCAATCTCCAGCAGAGTATTGCCACTTTGCAGGATACCCTGAATGCCGTACCACAGCAGATCACCTTATCCGCTGTTTCCTCTGTCGAGCCGCTGAATATCGGCGTCTACAGCCACTCCCCGTTGGGTTATCGCTGTGTCTGGTTGCTGGTTGGTTACGATCAATTGGCAATGAAAACGTTTCAGGCTTTCCATTACGGACTGATTTCACGCCCGGAGCGTGATGCCTTTCTGTTCAATGGCAGCAGCGCCATCCGCCAGATTTACGGCATTGTGCGCTCTTACCGTTCACTGGCGGTTACTCGCCAGGATATTGCAGAGAAAACCCCAGCAGGGCTTGAGGCGATTAAACTGCTGGGTGAACCGCATCCCGATATTTTATCAGGCAAGTTGCGCTCGCTTTTCTCGCTGCCGTTACGTCCGATTAAACAGAACTGATGGAGGGGGTGCGATGCAGCTTTATTTGTGTGAAAAGCCCTCTCAGGCCAAAGATATTGCCAAAGTGCTGGGTGTGAAACAGCGCGGACAGGGTTTTCTTTTTAGTTCCAGTATCACCGTCACCTGGGCCATCGGGCATTTGCTGGAGGTGGCTGCCCCCGAACACTATGGCGAGCAATTTGGTCCGCCGTGGCGTATGGATGTCCTGCCGGTGCTACCCGCTCAATGGCAATGGTCGGTAAAAAAAGAGACCGCCGGGCAGTTTGCAGTAATTCAGCAGTTATTGAAACAGGCCGATGAGGTGATTATTGCCACCGATGCTGACCGTGAGGGGGAAGTGATTGCCCGTGAGTTGCTGGAGTATTGTCGTTTCACCGGTACGGTCAGGCGGCTGTGGCTGTCGGCACTGGATGAAACCAGCATCCGGCAGGCACTGGCGGCAATATTACCGGGCGAGCAGACGGCAGCACTCTATCAGGCCGGACTGGGGCGGGCACGGGCCGACTGGTTAACGGGCATCAACCTGACCCGCCTGTATACCCTGAAAGCGCAGGCACTGGGTTTTGGTGAGGTGCTGTCCATCGGACGGGTGCAGACCCCGACACTGGCACTGGTGGTGAACCGGGATAAGGCTATCAATCAGTTTGTGCCAAAACCGTACTGGCAATTGGTTGCCAAACTGGAAAAAGACAACATTCGTTTTCGAGCCAAATGGCAGCCTGTAGCGGATGATAGCGATGAAGAAAACCGTTGTATTAAGCCGGATATTGTTCAGGCCGTTCAGCAACGTTGTCAGCAGGCAACACACGCTATCGTGATGGACGTCAGCAAAAAGCGGGAGAAAGTACCGCCCCCACTTTGTTTTGATTTGGGCACGTTGCAGCAGGCTGCTTCTCGTCACTGGGGCATGGGAGCGAGTCAGGTGCTGGCGATTGCCCAGTCCCTGTATGAAACCCATAAAGCCACGACTTATCCGCGCACGGATTGCGGCTATCTTCCCGTATCCATGCAGGCAGATATTCCTGTAGTACTGACAGCACTGGCGCGAACAGACCCTGCTATGACCGCTATTATCAGCCAACTGGATAGACAACTCGTGTCCCGGGTCTGGAATGACAAAAAAATCACGGCACACCATGCCATTATTCCCACGCGTCACGTCTTTGATATCACCCGCTTAACGACCGATGAGCTAAAGGTTTATCAGCTTATCCGTCAGCATTACTTGGCACAATTTCTGCCGACGCAGGAAACGGATGTGAATGAGGTAACGCTGGATATCGGCGGGCAATTATTCCGGGTAAAAGGCCGGGTTAATGTGATTACGGGCTGGAAAGCGCTGTTTACCGATGAGTCAGGAGAAAATGGAAAGGAGGAAGAAAAGGAAACCGATTTACCGCTACCGGCACTTAATCAGGGTGATCGCTGTCAGATTATTGAGGCAAAAATTCAGCCACTCCACACCAAACCGCCGGCACCGTTTACTGAAGGTACGCTGATTGCCGCGATGAAAAATGCCGCCAGTCTGGTCAGTGATCCGCAACTGAAACAAGTCTTGCGCGAGAGTGCCGGGTTGGGTACGGAAGCGACCCGGGCCGGGATTCTGGATACCTTGTTTAAACGCCAGCTGATTGAGCGGAAAAAGAAAGCGATCCACGCGACGCCTTTGGCGCAGGAATTGATTGCCGGGCTGCCAGCGGTGCTGACAGATCCGGGCATGACCGCGTTATGGGAGCAGTCGCTGGAGGATATTGCGCAGGGTAAGGCATCACTGGCGGTTTTTATGCAAAAACAGGCACAGTGGATTCAGCATTTAGTCGAACGGGGTAAGGCACAGCCGCTACATCTGACGTTGCCGAAAACACCCGAATGTCCGAACTGTGGCGGCCGGATGCGGCAACGGCAGGGGAAAAGCGCGCCGTTCTGGGGTTGCGTGAACTATCCGGGCTGTAAAGGCATGCTGAATGACAAAGCGGTAACACAATCGCGCAAGGTCAGACGGGCAAATCAGAAAGTCTGAAGATCTGGTTGTTGATTGACGTGCTGACGGGATGCTTTAAGAATCAACCTGTTTCTTAAATGATCGAGGAGCCTGCAACGATCGCCTCCGGGTGGCTGTAAAACTCCCGTAGCCTGAAAGGGAGTGCCTCAACGCGGTACATCTGCCCACCTTTGGAAGCAGATATCATCCCGATGGATGATGAAGGTTCATTATTCTTTATCAGAACGTCAGCAACGTCACTGTCTGACACCCGGCGGGGAACATCATTCCCGTCAGGGATGGGATTTTCTCCGTTGCACCTTATTTTTGACCTCCATGGAGAAAATTGTATGTCTGAGAACGCAACACCCTTAACCAAAAATGACTATTTCAACCTGAATATTAAAGGCCTGGGCTATTTGAATAATATCCGCCATGTCAGCACGGCCAATGGCACGTTCCTGAGCTGCGTGATCAATGCGTTAAATGGCCCCGGTGATAATCCGGTCTATGTGCGTTTTGATATTACCGTGGTCGGCAAGGAGGCGACAAGTTTGATTGCCCGTTGCCAGAAATCGGTGGATGAGGACAAAAAAGTGTTGCTGGGTTTCACACTAAGCAATCCTTCCACCGATATTTTTACCCTGAAACGCGGGGATCATGCCGGTGAACAGCGCGTCAGCCTGAAAGCCCGGTTGATCAAGGTTGACTGGATTAAAATCGGTCAGGACAAGGTCTATCAGGCCGAACAATCCGATTCGACGCCTCCACAGAATGGTGTCGCACAAACCGAATATGCAGAAAACTCGTTCTGATATTCATTCTACTCCACTGACTTGCCCTGAATGTTTTCAGGGCAGTCTCTTTGCTAACAAATACAATAGGGTACAGACATGAATATCGCACCGATTGGTGTTCTGGCACAGCAATATTGCCATAAGCAATTACCGTTAACCGTGTTGCGAAGTCGTGCAGGTTTTTATATCGGCACAATGGATGAGGGCGAACCGTGTTCCCGTGAGTCGGTGGAATATTTTGCCCACCGTGAACTGGCCGAATTTGCCCTGAAACAAGGGTGCTGGACACAGCGTCAATCACTGTAACAAGGAGAAATGGGTATGTCTTCGCGTGGAATTAACAAGGTGATTTTAGTCGGACATCTGGGGCAAGATCCGGAAATCCGTTACCTGCCAACGGGCGGCACAGTGGCAACGCTTTCACTGGCCACCTCAGAAAGCTGGCGGGATAAACAAACGGGCGAAATTCGGGAGAAAACCGAATGGCACCGGGTGGTGATCTTCGGCAAGTTAGCGGAAATTGCGGCGGAATACCTGCAAAAAGGCGTTCAGGTTTACATTGAAGGCCAGTTGCAAACGCGTAAGTGGCAGGACCAACAGGGGCAGGATCGCTATTCAACGGAAGTGGTGGTGAGTGTCAATGGCACAATGCAGATGCTGGGAAGCCGTGGAGAGGCAAAACAGGCGGCTGCCCAGCAGGTGGGGCATAAGCCAGCACCGAAGCCACAGCCTTCTAAGCCCATCAGTAAGGAGAGAAAAAATACGCAAACGGCTCAACCTTCTGCTTTACCGGAAGAGGAGAAAGAAGAGCTGGATTGGGCGGATGAGATCCCGTTTTGACGTGGTTTTTATCATCAACAAATTGCCCTGTTGCAACAGGGCTTCTTCATAAAATCGGTCAAAAAACGAATAAAAATCAAACCATCAGAGTTTCTTGGTATTACGTGTTATGCTAATGAATTAAAAGCATTTTTTAATATAAATAGCATTTTTTGTTAAAAAATAATACGGCACCTCTGTATACTTAAGCACAAGTACACCTGCCACGCTGAGTCCCTTATCAGGGAATGCGCAAATTGGCGGGTTTTTTTTACCTGAATTTTATGTTCCAAACACTTTATGACTACCCCTACGCAAAAGAAGATTTATCAAAAGCGTCCTGAAAATATTTCTTTTCTGATTAATAAGCTCCAGGAACGTGGCCTGATTATAAAAGATCGCAAAGTAGCAGAAAATGCCCTGACATTTATCGGTTATTACAGATTGCGGGGTTATTTTTATCCTTTTTACATTATGGATGATCAGCGTATACCACAACCGATTGAACCAAAGAATTTTGTTGCAGGAACTACGCTGGAAGATGTTATTCAGCTTTATGAATTTGACCGCAAACTACGTTTAATTATACTCGAACAAATACAAAAAGTTGAAATAGGGTTGCGAACCTGTTTGTCTGAGCATATGAGTGGAAAATATGGTGCCCATTGGTTCATGAACTTATCTGTTCTGAGCAATGATTACCACTATGAAAACTTTTTTGGTCAAATTAATGAAGCCAAAGAAACGTTTATTGAACATTATAAGAAAAAATATCACACCCCGAAATATCCGCCTTCCTGGATGATTACAGAAACATTGAGTTTTGGTTCATGGTCGAAAATGTATAAGTCGTTATTACCTGTTGACCAGAAAGCGATCGCACATAAGTTTAATGTTAAAAATTATGAAGTCATGGCATCCTGGTTTCACACATTAAGCCATATTCGTAATCTCTGTGCACATCACAACCGCATCTGGAACAGATCTTTTCGCGCATTTCCGCCTAAAAAAGGCAGTGAATTAGAGCAACATATTATTAACCCATCCACGCTTTACAGTAGGCTGGTTGTGTTAAAATATCTTTCAGATCAAGTGTCTTACAATGATGGACTAAAAACACAATTAACTGAATTGATGAAGGATAAACCCTGTTGTGTTAGATGGGAAAAAATGGGATTTATTGATAATTGGGCTGGGGCTCCACTTTGGCAGCAAGAGATTATATCTCCCTCTTCTTAGAATAAGTTAATGAGGGTGCTGCCAGTGTTATGTGTAGTGATAAATGTATCCCATGTTGTGGAATGGTTTATTCAATTTAAGTGCTCTAATAACTTAATTTACTTATTAGGCTTACCTGTTCGATTATTGAATTCGATAACACAATCGGTTAAAGTGAAAATGCTATCGGCAAAATCCGATAGTTGAGGAATCTCAGGCCTCATAAGTTCTCCACTGGTAGGATGTTTCTACCAGTGTGTCTGCTATCGCCCCTTCAATGGCGGTTCAGGCGGGGGAGACTAACGTCTCGCTGGTTGAGAACTTCCGGTACCTGAGAATCCCTGTCTGAACCACCACCATCAATAATCAACAGAAGGGGAAGCAGGTATGACTCACACTCAACAAGACTGGCACCCAGCGGATATTATTGCTGCCTTGCGTAAACGTGGTACCACACTCGCCAAATTATCCCGCGAATCAGGATTAAGTTCCTCTACACTGGCAAATGCCCTGTCCCGCCCGTGGCCGAAAGGCGAATATATTATTGCAAACACGTTGGAAATAGCGCCGTCTGAAATCTGGCCCAGCCGCTATTTTGATCATGATGGCAATTTGATTGATCGAAAAGTGCGTAAATCGTTTGCTGAATAATGCCCTGTTATCATCCATCACACTGAATACGATAATATTTGTTCAGGGTTTATCCGCTATTTTCTGTTTCGGCATGTTTATTTTCAGCAAACACAGTTGAGTTGTTCATTGAATACATCACAGGGTTCCTTGCATAGTCAGGATTATTTTACGACTGAGCAGGAACCTATTTGGTATGAAAATAAAGGTGTTAATCGGCTTAATTGCGGTAATACTGACGGGATGCACGGCTCCCGTAAAACAACCGCAATCTCAACCCTCAAAAGAAACTTTTCCTTCCGTCACGCTGACACGCAACGTTCAGCCTGTTTCACCGGATATTTATGGGCAAAAACCTGAAGTCATCCGTTATGGTCGCTATTTGCTGGTCAGCACCGACCCGACAGAGGCACAGCGTGACCCGCTTTCCCAATTAATTGATATCTCTATCCCTGCTTCTCTGAAAGCCACCGTTGCTGATGCTATGCGTTACGTATTACGTCAATCGGGCTACTCGTTATGTGCGCCTGAAAAAACCAATGACATCTTATATCGTCAGCCGTTGCCGTCTGTGCACACTCAGTTAGGCCCTGTCCGGTTGCGTACCGCGTTGCAGGTGATGGCAGGTCCAGCCTGGCAACTGGACGTGGATGAGGTACAGCGTATGGTGTGTCACCATTTGCGGCAGGGCTATCAGTTACCGACTCCGGCTAAACAATCTCAGCAGCAGGGAGGAGGGCGTTGATGAGATTAAACCGAATCGGTTTATTGGTATGGTTGCTGAGCAGTTCGGTCTGGGCAGAAACACTGACACCCTTAGCCTCGCAGCAGACACAATTGAGGGAAAACCAACAGCAATCCCTGAAAAGTCAGGCTGAACAGTGGACGTTAAGTGCGGATGAATACCAGCGTTATCAGCAACTGATGAATGGGCCTCGGGGTATCCAGTCTCCGGGGCTTGATCCGCTGACCACATTAGGCATTGAAACCGACAGTGATGCCGAACGTCGCCGCTATGCCGAACAGTGGGTCAGGGCGGAGTTCATCCGCACAGAGAAAGAGCTGCGTTTCCAGCGTGAAGTGGATGCGGCGTGGCAGCGGCTGTTTCCGGGTGTGTTGCCGGTCAATATGACAACATCACGGGAGGCAAGTGGTCGTCTGGCGTTGTTTGTCAGGGTCAAAGATTGCCCACCCTGTGAAACCCGTTTGGCCGAAGTACTGGCGGCGAAGCAACCGGTGGATATCTATCTGGTTGACAGTCAGGGTAATGACGACACATTACGCCAATGGGCCAAAAACCATCATATCCCTGTTGAGCGGGTACGTCACCGGCAAATCACGCTGAATCATGATACGGGGTACTGGTTTAGGTTTGGCAAGGGGCTGATGCCGGCATTGTTGCGACAAGGGGAACAGGGATGGCACATCACATCATTACAATAAAACGGCTGAGCCTGTTACCTATTGTTGGTTTGTTATGGATGAGTGCCTGCCAGGCTGAACTGAACGTGATTGCCGATTTAGGCGGCAAAGAGGCTGCACCCTTTTATGCAGGTATTCATGCTCAGTCAGATGATATCACTTTGCCGCCACAGCATTTTTCACCCGAGCAGGCAGGTGAAGCCACCATGTTACCGGTGAAAACACCGGAACTGACACCGGGAAAAGTGGCAAACCGACTGCTGCAACTGCCGGGCATTGGTGCGCTATTTCTGATTGGTGATGATCCCGACTCACGTCAGTGGTTAAGCCAGCATGCAGCACGACTCAAGCAATTGCACGCCGTGGGTCTGATCGTCAATGTCAGTGAAATGGCGGCGTTACAGTCACTGCGGGCATTAGTGCCGGATTTACTGTTATCACCCGCTTCCGGTACAGAGTTGGCCCGCCGTTTGCGACTGCAACATTATCCGGTGTTAATCACCGAAACCACACTTTCTCAACAGTTATCACCATGAGCCGCCGTTATGTTGTCGAAGCCCTGTTACGCCCAGCGGTAGAATTGAATACCGCGGTGGTCTCAGCCGTTGCCGCGTTTGTCTGCATCAGAGCACCCTGGGCCATCGCACTGACACCTTTAATCAGTTATGTGATGGCAGGCGGTTTTGCGGTATTGGCGATGATACGCACGTGGCAGGGCATTCAGGTGATACGCTATCGCCGAAACCTGCGCCGCTTGCCGCGTTACCAGATGAGCACAAAACAGATCCCCGTCAGCCATCAGCGCCTGTTTCTGGGCAAGGGGTTTCGCTGGCAACAAAAACACGTCCAACGTTTGCAGGATACGCGGCGACCGGAAGTCGAACGCTTTGTGCAACCGTCCCAGATATATCAGCTTGCCCGTTTACTGGAGCACCGAACGGAATACCGTTGGCCGAAATTGTCGGCCCTGTTACGCAAAGATTCCCCGTTCAATCCGGTGCGTCCTTTACCACCGGTTGGCGGCAATCCCATAATCCACGGTATTGAACCGCAGGAAGCGGAAGTGTTTATGGATCTGCGCGAACGGGTCGGGCATACCTTAGTGATGGGCACGACCCGCGTGGGAAAAACCCGGCTGGCTGAATTGCTGATAACGCAGGATATCCGACGCGGTGAAGTAGTGATTGTGTTTGATCCCAAAGGGGATGCGGGCCTGTTAAGGCGCATTTGGGCAGAAGCACACCGGGCAGAGCGTGGTAATGAACTTTTTCTCTTTCATCTGGGCTGGCCAGAAATCTCGGCACGTTATAACGCAGTCGGACGGTTTGGGCGGGTCTCGGAAGTCGCTTCCCGTCTGGCGGGGCAGCTCAGTGGCGAAGGCAACAGCGCGGCGTTCCGTGAATTTGCCTGGCGGTTTGTCAATATTGTTGCCCGCGCCTTAGTCGCTCTGGGGCATCGGCCGGATTACACCTTGATCACGCGTTACGTCAATAATATCAGCGAATTGTATCAACTCTATGCCACTAAAATGATGGCAGAACGACAGCCCGCACTGCTGGAACAAATCAACCAATCCCTTGGCAAGCTGAAAGAAAAAGATATTCCGCGCAATATGCTGGGGCAGCCGGATGCGCTGAGACTCTGGGCGATGGAAGTTACGCTGAGTTCAGAAGCCGGTAAGCAGCTTTACGATCCGATTCTGGACGGGCTGCGTTCCGCTGTACGTTATGACCGTACCTATTTTGATAAAATTGTGGCTTCCTTATTACCCCTGCTGGAAAAGCTGACCACCGGCAAAATTTCAGAACTGCTCTCGCCGGATTATCTCAATATGTCTGATTTACGCCCTATTTTCGATTGGGAGCAGGTGATCCGCAAGAACGGTATTGTCTATATCGGGCTGGATGCGCTGTCTGACAGTGATGTGGCTTCGGCAGTGGGTAACAGCATGTTTGCCGATTTGGTCAGTGTCGCGGGGCAAATCTACAAATACGGCATGAATGCGGGCTTGCCGGTGCGCCATGACGGCAAGCTGGCGATTAACCTGCATTGTGATGAATTCAATGAACTGATGGGGGATGAATTTATCCCGTTGATCAATAAAGGTGGTGGCGCCGGTATGCAGGTCACGGCCTATACCCAGACTTCATCGGATATCGAAGCCCGTATCGGCAGCCCGGCTAAAACCGCGCAGGTGATCGGTAACTTCAATACCCTGATTATGCTGCGGGTGCGGGATAACCGGACGGCAGAGCTGCTCACCAGCCAGCTGCCTGAAGTGGAAATCTACAGTAAGACCCTGGTTTCGGGGCATTCGGATATTGCGGATGTCGAACAGGGACAGGATTTTACCTCTTCCACGCAGGACAGGGTCGGCACAGTCAAAACGCCGCTGGTCACTCCTGCTGAGATGATTAATCTGCCAAAAGGACAAGCCTTTGCCTTACTGGAGGGCGGTCAGTTGTGGAAAATTCGGATGCCCTTGCCTACCGGGGATGACGACGATGCCCTGATGCCAGCGAGTTTGCAGAAAATCGCCGAACAGATGCGACGGCACTACCGTACCGGTGAAGCCTGGTGGGAAGAGAAAGCATAATGGCACAGTCAGAATCCGCTTCCCGTCAATCCACTCAACCACCGCGCAAGCATGGCCTTCTGTATCGTGTGTTATGGGAATGGCCGTGGCAAATCGCTGGGTTTATTGTGATGTCCTGGCTATTCAGCCTGTTACTGGAATATCTCGGGATGACTTTCTTCTGGCAGAATGAAGGTGCTTCTCATAGCCAGACGATGATGAAAACTGAGCTGCAATTTTTATCCACGGAATTTACCCAGAGCCTGTTGTTATCCGAACCTTCACAAACGGTCTCTGACTGGCTGGTACAGGCGTATCAATGGCTGTTTGTGGACAGTGGTTTTATGCGCTGGATACAGGGGCAGCGGCAATATCAACTCAATAACAGCAATGATTTTATGCGTGAATTCAATACAGTACTGCATGGGGTATCGAGCTATTTACAGGAATATGGGCTGGCCACGGTGTTTATCACGATGGTGACGCTGATCCGGCTGGCGATCCTGCTGTTATCCGTTCCGTTGTTTGTGATGGTGGTTTTAGTCGCAGGGGTTGACGGACTAGGACGGCGGGATTTACGGCGTTATGGTGCGGGGTATGAGTCGAGTTTTGTTTATCATCATGCCAGGCGGGGGATAAAACCAGCCTGCACTATTCCCTGTGTGCTGTATTTATCGTGGCCAAGTGTGGTGTATCCTGCGATGATATTGTTGCCGGCGGCGATAGTGCTGTGTATAGCGGTGTTTATCACAACTACGATGTTTAAGAAGTATATATGAAGCTGGATTAACACAATACGTAGCAGCATCAGCTAACAACATAACATCAATCCTATTTTTGATCTGTATTCCATTATTGGTTTAAGGTGGGGGACAACGTATTGTATTCATATTATCTTTACTTGTTTATTTTATTAGCAAAATGAGGGAGAAAATGAAAGATTTCTTTGATTATTTAGTTCACAATTACGCAGGAGTATTAGCATTGAGTGGAGCATTTTTTTCTGGTGTTGGAATAGTAATTCGCCTAATTTATAAAGGTGTTACTTTATTTAGCAATAGAAGAATCTCAAGGAATAAATATTATCTTAATGAATATTCTAATGTTATAGGCGATGAGAACAAAAAACACATAGAAGATATTATAACATCTGAAGTGATGTTTAAGATAACAAAAACGAGATCACCAAAATTAAGAAATATAATTTCAAAACTCGATCGCAATGGTGTTAGAGTTGATTACATACGTGACATTAAAAAATTAAATTTTTATGTGTTATTTGATTTTGAGCATCCAATTATTAAAACCGATTTTTATTATAAAGTAGGTAGAGTTTTTGAGTTAATGATGGGCAGTATATTTTTCACTGCTATGGTTTTGATATTTTTAATGGCATCTTATTTTGATAATAAAAACCAACAAGGATATTCTTTTTTTCTTGTAATAATTTTTATGATTTTTATTGGATTTTTCTCTGTGAGTTTTATGACGTTAAGCCCTTCTAAAAAAAGAATAAAGAATTTAAATGAAGTTTTATCAAGATATAAGGTGAATGATTAAATCATAAATTATATTTGTTGGGTAAATTCAAGATTAATATTTATGTGGCTGAGTAATGACAGGCAAAACAGATATCTGTTTTGCCTGTCATTACTCAGCAGACAAGCCGCTTGGCGGCGCGTCAGTCTTACCAGTTAATGTTGATACTTTGACGGTACATTCACCACCTGTGTCATCCATTCAAACCAGTCACATGCTCTATGGGCACGGCTACCCCAGGGCGCGAGCATACTCTGATTAATTTTCACCCAAAGAAAACTCTTGCCCGATAATCATCACACCAACTCGCTTTTTTAAGCTTATTTCTTTGGCTGGGTGCACCGCA
>NZ_JBBMXH010000092.1:0-19351 GCF_037996725.1 Xenorhabdus entomophaga | reverse complement strand
GCGCGGTGGTCCCACCTGACCCCATGCCGAACTCAGCAGTGAAACGCCGTAGCGCCGATGGTAGTGTGGGGTCTCCCCATGTGAGAGTAGGGCACTGCCAGACATCAATTAGCCAGAAAAGCCATCCTTAACCGGATGGCTTTTTTGCATTTAGGGAAAATTAAATCTCGTATTTTAAGATCAATTTAATCTGTTAGCTTAATGTGTTTTTCCTTGCTCGATTCCAATCCCCGTTTGTGAACGAATAAACTGGCGACGAAACATTTCCCTTTCCTGTTGGCCTTGTTTCGATGTATCAGTGATCGAAAATAACCACGCCCCGATAAATGCTATGAACATGGAAAATAGAGCAGGATACTCATAAGGATAAATCGGCTTTTCATGGCCAAGAATACTGACCCAGATTGTTGGGCCAAGGATCATTAATACAACGGCTGTTATTAATCCCAGCCAACCGCCAACTAAAGCGCCTCGTGTTGTCAGCTTGCTCCAGTACATCGACAGTAAAATAATGGGGAAATTGCAGCTTGCTGCAATGGAGAAAGCTAAGCCAACCATAAAGGCTATATTTTGCTTTTCAAATAAAACTCCCAACCCGATAGCAACGATACCCAAAATAACGACAGTAATTTTTGACACTCTCAGCTCATCACGTTCATTAGCCTGACCCTGTTTAATAACATTGGCATAGAGATCATGGGAAACCGCTGAGGCCCCGGCTAGCGTTAATCCGGCAACGACAGCTAAAATAGTGGCAAAAGCAACAGCAGAGATAAAGCCAAGGAAGAAATCACCGCCAACGGCACTTGCCAGATGGACAGCAGCCATATTCGTGCCACCAATTAATGCACCGGTTTCATCTTTGAATGAAGGGTTAGCACTGACCAATAAGATTGCACCAAACCCGATAATAAACGTTAGTATATAAAAATAACCAATAAAACCAGTGGCATAGAAAACGCTTTTACGGGCCTCTTTGGCATCATTAACCGTAAAAAATCGCATGATGATATGCGGTAACCCGGCGGTACCGAACATTAATGCCAGTCCTAAAGAGAGAGTGGATATAGGATCAGACACCAATCCTCCGGGACTCATGATTGCAGGACCAAGAGAATGTACAGCAATGGCTTCTTTAAACAGATCATTGAAATTGAAATTTACTGTTTTCATGACCATCAGAGCCATAAATGTTGCTCCTGCCAGCAGCAGGATTGCTTTGATAATCTGAACCCATGTTGTTGCCAGCATCCCACCAAACAGTACATAAAGCACCATTAGAATGCCGACCAAAACAACCGCAACGTAGTAGTTCAATCCG
Organism: Xenorhabdus entomophaga; assembly: GCF_037996725.1. Taxonomy (NCBI): domain Bacteria; kingdom Pseudomonadati; phylum Pseudomonadota; class Gammaproteobacteria; order Enterobacterales; family Morganellaceae; genus Xenorhabdus; species Xenorhabdus entomophaga. Next base: position 18,030 of record NZ_JBBMXH010000092.1, on the reverse strand, counting down.
AATAGCAATTCGATAAGTTTTCCTGCCCCCACCATCTGGGCTATCAGATATAACGCGACAACAACCAGTGAACCTATGGCGGACAACGTGCGGATAGGACGTTGCTTTAATCGATAAGAAGCAACATCTGCAAAGGTGTAACGCCCTAAATTTCTTAATCGTTCGGCAATGAGGAAGAGAATAATTGGCCAGCCAACAAGGAAGCCTATGGAGTAGATCAACCCGTCATAACCGGAGGTATAAACTAGCGCAGAAATGCCCAGAAAAGAGGCTGCTGACATATAGTCACCCGCTATCGCCATTCCATTTTGGAAACCGGTAATACGCCCACCGGCGGTATAATAATCTGAGCGTGAAATAGTCCGTTTTGAGGCCCAATAAGTAATGAAAAGCGTTAACCCGACGAATAACATAAACATGACAATAGCTTGAATATTCAGGGGTTGTTTTTCTACATTATCTGAAATGGCATCTGCTTGCGCTAAGATAGAAAAGAGGGAAGAAAATAGCGGTATTGCTAACAATACAATTTTTTTCATTTTCTCACCTCATTGAGAATAGTGGATGTCAGGCGATCGAATTCACCATTCGCTCGCACAACATAAATCCCCGTTAATATGAAAGAAGCAAAGATAATCCCAATACCTACGGGGATACCGCGAGTTATACTCGTGCTTTCATTGAGAGGTGTTCCAAGCCATTCAGGTGCAAAGGCAATAAGGAAAATAAAACCAACATAAAGCACTAACATAATGATGGATAACAACCAGGCAAAACGTCCTCGCTTTTTAATCAACTCCTTAAAGCGGGGATTATTTTCAATCTCTTGATAAATATCATTATTCATCAGAGTATCTCCTTGTTGATTTTAAACGACACACCTTAAGTTACATTATGGAATACCAAAGGCAGGGTAGCCGTTTCCGAGAGAATTCATGACTATTAGCCACGTCCCTGCGCAGTTATGTACTTTTGGCGATACGTCATTCAAGCCGCCTTGCGGCGGCATATATGTTTTACGACATCTTTATGGATTGTTTTTCTTCCAGTAGTTTTTCAACAACGCCCGGATCAGCCAGTGTGGAGGTATCTCCTAAGTTACTGGTATCACCAGAAGCAATTTTGCGTAAAATACGCCGCATGATCTTCCCGGAACGCGTTTTGGGGAGAGAATCCGTCCAATGAAGAATATCGGGTGTTGCAATCGGGCCTATTTCTTTACGAACCCAATTTCTGACTTCGGTATACAGTTCTGGAGAAGGTTCTTCACCATGAATTAGCGTGACATAAGCGTAAATAGCTTGTCCTTTGATATGGTGAGGAATACCAACAACGGCCGCTTCAGCGATTTTGGGATATGCAACCAACGCTGATTCAATTTCTGCGGTTCCCAAACGATGACCTGAAATATTCAGAACATCATCGACACGGCCTGTGATCCAGTAATAGCCATCTTCATCACGTCGGGCACCATCGCCACTAAAATACATTCCCTTAAAGGTGGAAAAATAGGTTTGTTCGAAACGTTCATGATCGCCGAATAAAGTACGTGCTTGTGCAGGCCAGGAGTCCGTGATAACGAGATTGCCTTCATTTTCTCCTTCTAAGATTTCCCCTGAATTATCGACCAATGCCGGGCTGATGCCGAAAAAAGGCAGGGTAGCAGAGCCTGCTTTGAGATCGGTCGCGCCGGGTAATGGCGTAATCATGAATCCACCGGTTTCAGTTTGCCACCATGTGTCCACGATAGGGCACTTACTATTGCCTATCTTTTGGTAATACCATTCCCATGCTTCCGGGTTAATTGGTTCACCAACAGAACCCATGATACGTAATGATGTACGTTTGGTACCTTCTATGGCTTTATCACCTTCGGCCATCAACGCCCGGATAGCGGTTGGAGCAGTATAAATAATATTAACCTGATGCTTATCAACGATCTGGCAGAGTCGATTAACATCGGGATAGTTGGGAACCCCTTCAAACATCAAGGTAGTGGCACCGCAGGACAATGGGCCATAGAGCAGATAGCTATGCCCTGTTACCCATCCTACATCGGCTGTGCACCAATAAATTTCTCCGGGACGATAATCAAACGTGTATTTGAAAGTCAGAGAAGCATAGACCAGATAACCGCCGGTTGTGTGTAGAACACCTTTGGGCTTACCTGTTGAACCAGAGGTATAAAGGATGAATAACGGATCTTCAGCATTCATCTCTTCAGCAGGACAATCTGAACTGATATTTTCGATAAGCTCATGCCACCATAAATCACGGCCGTCATGCCAGTTGCTGGTATTTCCTGTGCGTCTGAAGACGACCACATTAGTGACACTCGTCACAGCAGGATTGCTCAGAGCCTCATCGACATTTTTCTTCAACGGAATAGTACGGCCAGCCCTCAAACCTTCATCTGCGGTAATAACAAGCTTGGCATTAGAATCGATAACTCTGCCTGAAATTGCATCCGGAGAAAAGCCACCAAAAATCACAGAGTGGATTGCCCCTATACGGGCACAAGCCAGCATTGCAACAGCGGCTTCTGGCACCATAGGCATATAGATGGCAACAACATCGCCTTTTTTGACGCCCAGTTTTTTCAACACATTGGAGAACTGGCAGACATCATGATGTAATTCGCGGTACGTAACGTGTCGGGATTCTGCTGGATTATCTCCTTCCCATATAATAGCGGTTTGATCGCCACGCTCTTCCAGATGGCGATCAAGACAGTTGGCACTTAAATTCAGTGTTCCATCTTCAAACCAGCGGATATTGATATGCCCTGGGTCGAAAGACGTGTTTTTGACCTTAGTGTAGGGCCTTATCCAATCCACTATTTTACCTTTTTCACCCCAAAACCCTTCAGGGTCTTGTAGCGACCATTGGTAGTCTTGTCGATATTGTTGTTTGCTTATCAGGGCCGTATCTGCAATATCAGCAGGAATAAGATGCTTGATTATTTGAGTCATATTTTTATCTCCTTGCAATTGTTAATACTATGTCAAAACAACGTTAACTAAAGTGCAAGGAGAATTTTTGTTTCTTTTTTGCGCGGAAGATCACGCAATAAAGAGAATGAATTTCATGGAATGATCATTTAGTGCAGTGTCATTGGGTGAAATTAAGTAAGGCTGTCAGTGATATCTGTAGTTAAAAATTTCATTAAGTCGATTGTGTTTAGATTTTCAGTTTAATTCTGGTATGAAACGCGAGCCTATAGAAGGAAACCATAGTGAATACATGGAATTGATAATCATTTTCATTATTGTTCAATTCACTATAATAATCATCCTGTCTACAAAGTGTGAGTTTTATATATTTTAAATAACTGGAGATATGACATGAGCTATTCACTGCCTTCTCTGCCTTACTCTTATGATGCGCTCGAGCCTCATTTCGATAAACAAACGATGGAAATTCATCATACCAAGCACCATCAGACTTATGTCACTAACACGAATACAGCTCTGGAGGCTTTCCCTGAATTAAGCGGGCTGGATATTGACGACCTAGTCCAGCATCTTGATAAAGTGCCTGCTGATAAGCGTACTTTTGTTCGCAATAATGCAGGTGGGCACTCAAACCACAGCTTGTTCTGGAAAGGCTTAAAACTGGGTACTGAATTGTCTGGTGTTTTGAAAGCGGCTATTGAGCGCGACTTTGGAAGTATCGACAGCTTCAAAGAAAAATTTGAACAAGCGGCAGCCACGCGTTTTGGTTCTGGCTGGGCATGGTTGGTGTTGAAAGAAGACGGCAAACTGGCTGTTGTTTCAACGGCCAATCAGGATAGCCCGCTGATGGGTGAAGAGATCGCAGGTGCTTCTGGTTACCCGATTGCGGGTTTGGATGTGTGGGAGCACGCTTATTATCTGAAGTATCAGAACCGTCGTCCTGATTACATTAAAGCGTTCTGGCATGTCGTTAACTGGGATGAGGCTGCAAGGCGTTACGAAGAAAAAATTAAATAAGTGCTAAAAGATCCCTCTCTTGATAATGCTGGTCACTACAGTGATCAGCATTTTTATTATTCATAATTTTTCTTTATTATTTGGTATCCTTTCTGCTTCACGATTAAAGGCACAATGCAATAATGAAAAAGAACGCTGTCATGATAGCAACAACCCTTATAATATCCTCTCTCATGGCCGGATGCTCACAGCCAAAGAGTAGTGCTGAACGCAATGCCAAGCATTTCGTTTATGCTTCTAACGACGATTTTGATCCTAATTTCCGTACTAAAATATACGATAGCATCCAGCTTTCTGTACCTTATTTTGAACAGTTCTGGCAACTAGGTAAAAAGGACAGGGAAGCAGGAATGACACTGGAAGATGCGCAGAAACGTGTAAGTTACTTCAACAGTGATGAGTTTCTGAATTCTATTCATAGAAAATCATGGTTTGCAGGCAAGGCTTACAACGAGACCGCTTCACCAAAATGGCTCAAGGCCATGTCCGAAGCCATATCTGCCACTTATACAGACGGTTACGAAGGTCGGAATTAACGCTCTGGGGGGAAAACTCCCTCCATCGTGAATTGAAGTGAGGCTTGCCGCGTTCATTCGCTCAGGGTAATATTTATACTCGTCTATTGGGGAGGGATAGAAATGTATCACCTACAGGTATATAGAGGCAAAATAACATCCTCCGAAAAATGGGGTTCCAGTGCAATTAACAAGCTACTGGTAAATGGCCGTTTACAGCTTACTTCTCTAGGTCTGGAAGGTGATGAACAGGCAGAAACCCGTTTTCATGGCGGGCCTGATCGCGCGCTTTGTCATTATCCTCTGGAACATTATCTCTTTTGGAAAAGGCAATTTCCTGAATTAACGGAATTATTCTCACCACCATTGTCTGGTGAAAACTTATCTACGGAAGGCATGACGGAAGAGAATGTTTATATCGGGGATATATTCCAGTGGGGAGAAGCCTTGATTCAGGTCACACAGCCCCGCGCTCCTTGTTATAAACTCAATCATCTTACTGGAATTAATAACTTTTCTGCCATTATGCAAGACAGTGGGTATTGTGGTTGGCTATATCGTGTTATTTCTTCTGGTTTTGTCAGTGCGAGTGAACCGATAAGATTGCTGAGCCACAATAGTGATATTTCTGTTAAAGAAGCCATCTCCATTGCTTTCCATAGTCCATTTGATGAAGAAGAGTATCAACGTCTAATGAGAGCTGCGGGGTTATCCGCAAGTTGGAGCCTGAAGATGCAGCAACGGATATTGTATGGAAAAATTGAAGATTTTAATCGTCGCTTATTTGGGAAATGAATTTTTTCAATTAATGGCCCTATGAGAATCAGTTCTAGCAAAAAGCCAAAAGCGATCTATCGATCACCTTTGGCGATGAATAACATGATTACGGATGAGCAATAAGCCCTACTGCTTCATAAACTTTATCCAGAGTTGCCTGAGCACGAGCCTGAGCCTTAGCTGCCCCTTCTGCCATGATTTGGTTAAGCAATGCTTCATCATTACGGAAATGATGGAAACGCTCTTGTAAGCCAGTTAGCATTTCACATACGGCATCAGCAACCGCTCCTTTTAAATGGCCATACATTTTGCCTTCAAACTCAGCTTCCAATTCAGGGATAGTTTTGCCTGTTACGCCAGCAAGGATATCCAGCAAGTTAGAAACACCAGGTTTATTTTCCAGATCATAACGTACACAGGGTGGCTCTTCAGAATCTGTAACGGCACGTTTGATTTTCTTGGCGACAGATTTTGGATCTTCAAGCAGTGCAATGAAGTTACCGTTGTTATCATCCGATTTCGACATTTTCTTGCCCGGATCTTGCAATGCCATCACGCGAGCGCCCTCTTTTGGAATGAATGGCTCTGGGACAGTGAAGATATCACCATATAAAGCGTTAAAACGCAGTGCCAAATCACGGGTCAACTCAAGATGCTGTTTCTGGTCAATGCCCACAGGGATCTGATTGGCCTGATAAAGCAAAATATCAGCAGCCATCAGAACAGGATAATCAAACAGGCCCGCATTAATGTTTTCTGAATGGCGGGCAGATTTATCCTTAAACTGAGTCATACGGCTGAGTTCACCGAAATAGGCGTAGCAGTTCAGTACCCAGCTCAATTGAGTGTGTTGTGGAACATGTGACTGAACAAAAATGGTGCTTTTCTTTGGATCGATACCACAAGCAAGGTAAAGCGCCAGCGTATCCAAGGTGCGTTTTTTCAGTTCATCGGGATCTTGGCGCACGGTAATGGCATGCTGGTTAACGATGCAGTAGATGCAATCATATTCATCCTGCATTTTTACCCACTGACGCAATGCCCCCATATAGTTACCGATGGTCAATTCACCGGAAGGTTGTGCACCGCTGAATACAATAGGTTTTTGGGAGTTCGATTTCATTACAGTGGGTTCATTCATTTTATTAAGCTTCCTGTCTTTTCTGAGTGGATAATAGTTTCAAAGTGGATAGTCCAATCGTTGGAAGTAGATCCGGAAAATGGTCCAATACATGATTTGGCTGGCTTAATGCTATAGATTCTCCGTAGTTATATCCATAGGTCAACCCAACGCAAGGACAGCCTGCTGCTTGTGCTGCCAAAATATCATTACGGGAATCACCCACAAAAAGCAATTCTTCTTTATGTAGGCCAAACATACCCATTGTTAGATACAGCGGTGCAGGATGTGGTTTCTTCTCTTTAACATCATCACCGCCTAACACCAATGAAAAGTATTCACTGATACCCAATGATTCCAGCAATGGGGCAATAAAAGGAGTGGGCTTATTAGTGACAATCGCCATCGGCAAATTGTGTTTTGCCAGTTCTGCCAATGTCTCTTTTACATGAGGAAACAGTTGGCTGCCTGTGGTGACGCTGGTTTTATAAAACGCATCAAATAGCTTGCGGGTTTCTTGGTGCAATTCAGGGGAAGGTTCAACACCCGCCCATTTTAATGCGCGTTCAACCATGACATCCGCCCCGTTGCCTATCCAAATAGCAACTCGCTCTTTGCCCGCAGCGGGCAAGCCCTTGGCAATCAGGGCTTGATCCAACGCATCTGCCAGACCGCTGGCACTGTCCACCAGTGTGCCATCCAGATCAAATGCAATGGCACGAATTCCTTCTACAACGTTATTTGTCATGACGCTACCTTTGATAATTCGCAACGCATCTCATCAATAACGGTTTTATAATCCGGCTGGCTGAAAATAGCAGAGCCAGCAACGAACATATCAGCACCAGCCTGCGCAGCCGTGGCAATATTATTAGGCTTAATGCCACCATCAACTTCAAGACGGATATCGTACCCGCTATCATCAATGATTTTGCGTACTTGACGTAGTTTGTTCAGTGTCTCAGGGATGAAAGACTGACCGCCGAAACCTGGGTTAACAGACATCAGGAGAATCACATCCAGTTTATCCAACACATAATCAAGGTATCTGAGAGGCGTAGCAGGATTGAAAACCAAGCCAGCTTTACAGCCATGCTCCTTGATGAGTTGTAGGGTGCGATCGATATGTTCGCTCGCTTCAGGATGGAAGGTGATATAAGTAGCACCCGCCTTGGCAAAATCAGGGATAATGCGATCAACCGGCTTTACCATCAGGTGAACATCAATTGGTGCGGTGATACCATAATCGCGTAGCGCCTGACAGACCATTGGGCCAATAGTCAAATTTGGCACGTAATGGTTATCCATGACATCAAAGTGCACAACATCAGCGCCTGCTTCCAAAACCTTAGCGGTATCTTCACCTAATCGGGCAAAATCTGCGGATAGAATGGATGGGGCGATCAGAAAGTCTTTCTTCATTATTATCTTCTCCAATTCATTGTTTTATCCCTGTTATTTTAGGGACAGGAAACCTCACTTATTTCTGGCAGTATAATGCCAAAAGCTCATCAACTTTACTTCTGGCAAGAATATTTCTACTGATTGTCCGGCGGGCTTTAACAATGTAAAGGGAAGCCTGATGATACCAATCTCGAGTCATTGGCGTGTCGTGATTGGAAATGAGTACCGGAATGCCTTGTTGAGACGAGAGATAATAGGCGATGCGTGCCAGATTTTCCTGATCAAGAAGGTTAAAGCTATTTGTATGGTAGGCTGTAAAATTAGCCGTAGCCGAAAGTGGCGCATACGGGGGATCACAATAAATCACCGAACCTTTTGGCGCGTTGTTTAGTGCGACTTCGTAATGTTGGCAGATAAAAGTCGCCTTCTGGGACTTTTCGGCAAACCAGTAAAGCTCATTTTCAGGAAAATATGGTTTTTTATAGCGCCCGAAAGGAACGTTAAACTCACCCCGTGAGTTATACCGGCAAAGGCCGTTATAGCAGTGTCGGTTGAGGTAAAGAAACAACATACTGCGGCGAAAGGGATCTTTGCTTTTGTTGAACTCTTCTCTCAGGCGATAGAAGTTTTCGGAGGTGTTGAATTCCGATGAAAATAATGGACGGGCATGATTAATAAACTCATCCGCACGAGATTTTACGGTGTCGTACAGATTGATCAGATCACTATTGATATCTGACAAACTGTAAGAATCATAATCGGTATTCAGGAATACCGAGCCTGCGCCAACAAATGGCTCAATCAAGCAATCGCCCTCTGGCAGATGACGTTTAATATCATCCACCAAGGGGTATTTTCCACCGGCCCATTTTAAGAAAGCGCGTTTTTTTTTCATGCCGTCAAATTAGTTATTCAATAATTTCAGAGCCGCCGATTGTACTCTGTTTAGGACAGCATATCAGCGCCTAATCAAAATAGTTTTATCTTTTCAGATCTTGCTGAACCTGTTGTAGTTTTCTGACCCACGGTTTTTTAGCCTGAACTTCCGCAGGGAGTGAGGAAATGGCGATTTTAGCATCAGAAACCGAACCGTAGTTACCATGAATCAAGATAAACCATGCCTTACCGTCACGTTTGGTTTCATAAACCTTGTAATTATTAAGGTTATGTTTTTTCGCGAAAGCAATCAAGGTATCGGAGCGGCTCGCGCTGCTCAGTTGGAGAGTGAATCGGTTTGCCGGGGCTTTTAGTAAGTCACCACCTGCACTTTTTGTATTGACGTGATTATTGTGGGTAGCCTGATTATTGCCCGTAATAGGTTTAGTCGCTGCCTTAGACTGGCTTTCCTCTCTTCCCTTATTTTCTATTTTAGGAGGAGTCATTTTCTCCATTTTTTTCTGTTCAACAGGCGGAGTAGCGGTTGGTTTGACCTGTGGTGGCGTCAGGTTTTTTTGTACTGAGTTATTAATGTTGCTTTGCTGCTGATTCAAAGCATCAGTGATGTCACCGGGCAATTCTATACGCTGGTTGTAGCCACCCGTTCCGGTTGCTGGAGCAAGATCTTTACTTGGAGTACTACTCACTGGCGGTGGGCTGATTTCACGAGGGCCATTGATTGAGGATTCATTGGCTGAGGGGACTTTATCTTCAGGCTGTTCACTACCTTGAGTGTCAGGGGAAAGTGAAGAAGACCCAGAAAGATTGATACTCTTTTCAGTTGCATCTGAAGATTGCTGCTTTTCATGTTCAGTGGGTGATTTTAATGCAGAACTGATAGCAATAATAAGAAGCAAAAGTACCAGAATACCAACACCAATCATCATTTGCTGACGGGATACAGCCAGTTTGGGTTGATTAGATTGTTTTCTGGATCGCTGAGGGCTGCGATCAGACGTATCAGGCTTAAATTCGTTTTCTGTTTGTTGTTTGTTTTCTGATTTTAATTCGTCCATATGCCCTCCCGACAGAGATAATACTGCCAATTGTTATTTAAGAGGTTTGGCAGTCTGACCTAACTAAAACCGATAAAGTTCTGTCTGATAATGTAACTATCTTATAGCATAACAGCTAGAGGATGATTCATCATTCAGCTTTTATTCTCAGAGAGAATTTTGCCCCATCCCGATATTCCCTTCATCTTCCAATTTGCTGCTTTGACAGTGACTTTCACTCACTGCTGAGCTGCAAATTGAAATTTATGGATAAAATCGTGGAATTAGCTGGTGGATGGCTGACATAGGCGAATGGCATTCAGTATCACTTCCTGCCCAATATCAGAGCGAAGTTTCGTCTCCCCAATAGCAGTGGGTAGTACGAGATGTAGTTTTCCAGCGGAGACTTTTTTATCACGCATCATGTGAGGAAGGTAGGCATCAGGAGACATTTCGGCAGGGCCGCTGATCGGTAATTTTGCCCGTTCAAGCAAACGGATAATGCGCTGGGTCTCTTGTTTTGAGAATGTGCCGACAAGTTCAGATGCCCGTGCTGCCATCACCATGCCGGCAGCAACCGCCTGACCATGTAGCCAGACGCCATAACCCATTTCAGCTTCAATCGCATGTCCAAAGGTATGGCCGAGGTTTAACAGCGCCCGCATTCCATTGCGCTCTTGTTCATCTGCCGCTACGACTAACGCTTTGAGTTCACAGCAGCGACGAATGCAATAAGCCATTGATTGATTATCGAGAGCCAATAATTTCTCAATATTATCTTCAAGCCAACGAAAGAATTCGCCATCCAGAACGACGCCGTATTTAATGACTTCACCCAGACCTGAATACAACTCTTGGGCGGGCAGTGTTTTCAAACAATTGAGATCGATAACAACAGATACAGGCTGGTAAAAAGTCCCTATCATGTTTTTGCCGAGGGGGTGGTTGACTCCTGTTTTTCCACCGACAGAGGAGTCAACCTGAGAAAGTAGCGTGGTGGGTATTTGGATAAAACGAGCGCCGCGTTGATAGCTGGCTGCGGCAAATCCCGTCATATCACCGATTACACCACCACCGAGAGCGATAAGCGTTGTGTCACGACCATGATTATTTTCCAGCAGGGCGGAAAAGATGTCATTAAGCACAAAAAGTGATTTGTACTGCTCACCGTCAGGCAAGATAACTTCATTTACCCGAAGATCCATTCTCTGCAATGTGGATTTCACCTGTTCAAGATACAGGGGAGCAAGCGTTTCATTAGTCACTATCATGACTTGCTGGCCGGCTTGCAGGGGCTTGAACGCCTCATTGTCAGAAAATAGCCCTTCGGCTATGGTAATTGGGTAGCTTCTTTCACCTAACGTAACAGTCACTTGTTCCATATCAGCTTTTGCCTTATCGCTTGCCGCCGTGCGGACTCGCTATAATCAGTTTTTTTCCAGTAATTCAATGATTTGGTTAGCGACGACTTTGGCGCTTTGCTCATCCGTACGAATAGTCACGTCAGCAATTTCCTCGTAAAGAGGATTGCGCTCATCAGCCAAATTTTCTAAAACTTCTCGTGCTGGTGCATCAACCTGAAGTAAAGGGCGTTTTTTATCGCGCTGGGTACGAGCTAACTGTTTTTCGATGGTTGTTTCTAAATAGACGACCACACCACGGGCAGACAGGCGATTGCGGGTTTCTTTTGATTTAACGGAACCCCCTCCGGTAGCCAATACGATGCCTTGTTTTTCAGTCAGTTCGTTAATTATTTTTTCTTCGCGGTCGCGGAAGCCTTCTTCGCCTTCCACATCAAATACCCAGCCCACGTCAGCTCCGGTACGTCGCTCAATTTCTTGATCAGAGTCGTAAAACTCCATATTGAGTTGCTGAGCTAACTGACGACCAATAGTGCTTTTGCCGGCACCCATAGGCCCAACCAGAAAGATATTGCGTTTCTCTGCCATGTTTTTGGTATTACTAAGACTATTTGTTAATGATAACCCGCCCCGCCAATCAGATTAGCCGCGGGACCTAAACTGAAACCTCATGAGTGATAATGTGAGATCAGATAGGAAAATTATCTCAGCACATCAACCTGTATTGCAACTATATAAATCTGGCACGAGTCTCTGTTATCTGGCTCATGCTTTGCGGGTTGATTGAGAGTCTAGTATATATAGACCCTGGCTTGTGATGTTAGACCTGCTCACTCAATTAGTTAATCCTTGTATGCTAAATTACTCTCAGCGTCAAATCCATAAACAGGTCATACCAAGAAAAATGGCCGGCTAACTGACAAAAAAAGCACAATTACTTTTATTAATCATTTGATTTAAAATGAATATTTTTTATTTGGTTAAATATCGCTCAGTTGAGGTGTAATAAAAATTACGAGTTCTCTTCGGCTGTGTTGTTCTCCTTTTTGGTTAAATAATGAACCTAGTAGAGGAATTTCTGATAAGTAGGGGACTTTTTGCAGGTTTGCGCCTTTTTTCTGTTGAAAAATCCCGCCCAGAATCAAGGTTTCCCCGTCTCTGACCGTAACTTGAGTCATAATTTCTTGTTTATCAATGGCCAGATTTTCATTTCCTCCCTGATTTATGGGAAAGCCGGGCGCATTCTGGCTGATTTTCAATGCCAGTCGAATTTTCCCCTGCCTTAAAATATGTGGGGTAACTTCCATGCCTAATACCGCTTCTTTGAATTGAATCGTTGTTTTTCCCTTATGTTGAACAACATAAGGAATGTCTGAACCTTGTTTGATACTGGCGGGCTGTTGATGTGAGGCGGTCAGCCGCGGGCTGGCAATGATATCGAGCTGGTTTTCTTGTTCCAGTGCGCTCAGCTCCATTTCCAACAGGCTTGAGTGGATGCGGGCAGTATTCAGTACTAATCGATGGCGCTGAATACCTGCGGGTTGGTGTAGATTCAAGCGATTTAGACCCATTGAGCGATTCAGTGGATCTGCGATCATACCCCAATGAATGCCAAGTTCATGCAGAGCTTCCCTGCTGCTGGTAACAATATGAGCAGTAATCTGTACTTGCTGTTTTGGGGTATCGACTTCTTTCAGCCAATTTTTGATACGGGTAATAGCATCAAACTTATCTTCTAATATCAAACTATTGGTTAAAGGATCGTGTTCAACCTTCCCCCATTTTGTCAGCAGGGCCGGAAGATTTTTCTGTAATTGTTCTGCAATCTGCCCTGCATCGGCATATTGTAGGGCTATTGCTTGATATTCTATCTCCTGTTCTTGTTCATTATGTTCGACCAAAGAAAAATCAGTATCATCCTCCTTTGGGGTTATGGGGGGCAAGAATGGGTTTCTCACTGACATTTCGAAAGTTGGTTCTTCCTCTGCGCTGTTTTCTAAACAAAAACTGAAAGTGGGTAACAGCAGGAAGGCTAGCAGGATAAAAGCATTGCTGTTCATGATTTTTCCTCATGGACAGGAGCTGTTTTTATCCTGTTTGGCAGAGTCATTTCCGGCAGGGGAATATCTGACAAAACCATGCGGACGGTCAGCCAGTCATCGGCAGGCGTAATCGTGAGATGTTTGATCAATAACGGTGGCTGTAATTGCTGAATTTCATTCAGGAAATGGAGAAATTGAACATAATTCAGCGACAGCATGATATGCCAGAAAACTTGATTGTTTTCTTTGTGCGTTTTCCATTCAATTAATTGACTGCCTGAGTGAATGAGTGGCGAATGCAGTCGTTTGAGCACAGTAGTGTGTTTAGGGGGAATTTGATTATCCTGGCCGAGCTCCGCGGTTGTCCTCTGGATTTTCTGTTGAATATCAGACAGGGGCGGCAATTCAGTCAATTGCTGTTGAGATAGCCTCGTACTGTGTTGTTGTTCCGTAATATTGTTTTGCAGGGTATCAATTTCATACTGATTTTCCTGCCAAACAAGAAAATAGAACCCCAATAGTAATGGAAGGGTGAACAATTGCTGTAAGAGAACCAACAGCCACGCAGGCCGGTGAAACCATTCAAGGTAGTTATTTCCCATTGGATTCTCCTGTCAGCCAATCTGCATCAATAGTAACGGTTTTAAGATGATCCTCAGTTGTGGTCATTTTTTTTAGCTGTACATTGATAAGTTCAGTGTTGTCTGTCAGGTTATCCAGCAAATCGGAGATATCCGTGTAGTTTTGGCTGTGAGCAGTAAAAATTAACTGTCCACTGTCGTCGCTAAATGCAGTGAGCCAGCTTTTTTCTGGTAATACATGGGGAAGTTGTCGAAATAACTGCAAATACCGTTGGTTCTGTTCCGTGAACATCTGTTTTTTCCTTAATTGTTGCGTCAGTTGGTTATGGTGAATCACCGCTTGCTCTGTTTCTTGAATAATTTGCCGTAATTGAGCAAATTGATGCCTAATTTCCGTTAATTTCCCGTGATATTGTTCAAGTTGGTTTGTTTTCTGAGCAGAAATGAACACTAAAACCGTTGCCCATACACTGAGTTGCAAGCAGAGTAATAAGCCCCATGCCTGACATTTGCGCTTTAGCCTTTTTTGTCGCCAAGGTAAAAAATTGATTTGATGTATCATTGGTCATCCGGCCTGAGCGCCAAACCTGCGGCAATGGTGAATGCGTTGATTTGCTCCGGTAATGGGGGGTGATAATGGCGAAATGCCGCCAAAATTTGCCAGAAATTAGCACCCTCTGGTGGTACTGATATCGGTTGCTCCTCATCACTGTAATAAACTGCATAACCTTCAGTTTCTGGTGTCATGGGTAGCTGGCTGATGATTTGAGTGAGATGGGGATGAGATTGTGACGTCACCAGCCCGTAGCTAAAAGGGTGATTGGCGGGAGCGACCCATAGCCAATCTGTCGTGCGTTTGTGAACCAGCCAACTGTTGTCAGGAACACCGGCGCATTTGGCAACATAACGTAACGCACAGGGAGAAATATCAATCGCATCAAGGGGCAAATTGATATCTGCAAATAAATTCAGCCAGAGGTTGAGATCTTTTTGGCGGGTAGCACTGATGCAAACCTGCTGACCATGAACCCGGTAGTCCAATGCAAGATCGCTGACAGGAAATTGTTTTCCGGCGTTGGCGTGCACAAACCAGCCAAGTTCTGGCTCCTGCAATACAGTATGGCTGGGTAAGGCTATCTGCCGCTGTAAGGTTTGCTGAACAGGGAGAGCTAATCTCAATTTGATCTTTTTAGGTAATATTTGTCTCCATTGCATTAAAATACGAAGCAACTTTTCAGGATGTTGCAGCCGTCCTCCTGAGATAATTTCGTTCGATAGGCGATATTGCCAGCAATGTCGAAGTTGCCAGCCATCACGACGTTTAGTGGCTGCAAGAGCACGAATGTAATGATCCTGGATATCCAGTCCGATATACCATTTAGATGGGTACATGTAGAGATCTCCTTATCTGCTATTTATCTACTAGTTACCTACTATTAAAAGCAAAGCGGTCGTTCATGAAAGTCGTTATTTATGACAACCGTATTAATGAAAGGTCATATCCATGGTGTTGTATAGCCTTTATACTAAGTCCTTTCTACTAAGCCTTTTATACAACAACGTACTGCCTTTTATACTACGTACTAATCGTTTATAAACTGCCCGATTAACATGGCGTGAGAAATTTCAGGTGAAGTTCATAAAGTATTTTTTGATCCTTATCGTTGTTTGCATTTTATTGGGAACTGCCTCGATTTTTGGTTTATACAAATATATCGAGCCGCAGTTACCTGATGTCGCGACTTTGAAGGATGTCCGGTTACAGACACCTATGCAGGTGTTCAGTGCTGATGGCGAATTGATAGCCCAATATGGTGAAAAACGCCGTCTGCCTCTTACCCTATCCGAAATGCCTCCTCTAATGGTGAAAGCGTTTATTGCCACGGAAGATAGTCGTTTTTATGAGCACCACGGTGTTGACCCTATCGGGGTTATCCGAGCGGTTTCCGTTGTAATGGCTTCGGGTCACGCTTCCCAAGGGGCGAGTACTATCACTCAGCAGCTTGCGAGAAACTTTTTCCTCAGCCCGGAGAAGACACTGATACGTAAGGCGAAAGAAGCATTTCTGGCAATTAAGATTGAACAATTATTGACGAAGGATGAAATCCTTGAGTTATATCTCAATAAGCTCTATCTCGGTTATCGTGCTTATGGGGTCGGGGCTGCTGCTCACGTCTATTTTGGCAAGAATGTTAATGAGTTGACGTTGAGTGAAATGGCGATGATTGCCGGATTGCCGAAGGCGCCTTCAACGCTTAATCCGCTTTACTCCTACAATCGGGCCGTCAACCGCCGTAATGTGGTGCTGGGGCGGATGCTGGAAGAGGGATATATCACCCGACGTCAGTATGACGAAGCCAGAGCAGAAAAACTGGTCGCCCGTTATCACGCTCCACAGATTGTTTTCTCTGCGCCCTACCTGACTGAAATGGCACGTCAGGAAATGATCAATCGTTATGGCGAAAATGCTTATACCGATGGCTATAAGGTTTACACCACTATTACGCGCAAGACCCAATTGGCGGCTGTTGATGCTGTTCGTTCCAATGTGATTGATTACGATATTCGTCATGGTTATCGCGGTGCGCAGGAAGTGTTATGGAAAAGCAGCCAACCGGCATGGAGCCAAGCGCAGATTATCGATAAGCTGAAAACCTTGCCCAAATACGGCCCCCTGATATCGGCGGTTGTCACAACATCCAACGCCAATCAGGCGGAAGCGATGCTGGTGGATGGCAGTAAAGTTGAGTTGACTATGGCGGGGGTTCGTTGGGCTCGTCCGTTCAAAACTGACAGCCTGCAAGGCGCTACACCTCGTAGCGTCAATGAGGTCATTCGGGCAGGTGAGCAGATTTGGGTGAGAAAAGTCAACGACATATGGTGGTTGGCGCAGCTCCCTGATGTCAATGCCGCATTGGTTTCCATCAACCCGATAAACGGTGCGGTAGAAGCGCTGGTGGGTGGATTTGATTTTGAGCTGAGTAAATTTAACCGGGTGACACAATCACTGCGTCAGGTCGGTTCTAATATTAAGCCATTCCTGTATACCGCCGCGATGGATAAGGGACTGACATTATCATCACTCCTGAATGATGCACCTATCAGCCGTTGGGATGCGGGGGCGGGGACAGATTGGCGTCCGAAAAACTCACCTCCGACTTACGATGGGCCGATTCGTCTGCGTCAGGGATTGGGCCAATCCAAAAACGTGGTTATGGTTCGAGCCATGCGCGCAATGGGTGTCGATTATGCGGCTGATTATTTGAAGCGTTTTGGTTTGCCGGGTGAAAACGTTGTACGTACAGAATCCTTAGCGTTGGGATCGCCTTCTTTTACCCCGATGCAATTGGTACGTGGCTATGCGGTGATGGCGAATGGTGGTTATTTGGTTGATCCTTACTTCATCAGCAAAATTGAAAATGATGAAGGAAAAGTGTTATTTGAAGCCAAGCCTAAAATTGCCTGTCCGCAATGCGAAAACATTCCGGTGATTTATGGGGATACAGCACGTTCCATCGAATTGTCCGAAGATTCGATTGAGAATGTGGCTCACTCCTATGTTCCGCAAAACTCGGCATTACCCCCTCAACCGGATCTCGAAAGTGTGTCGGCCAATGCTAGTGTGGATGACCAGCAGTATGCCCCTCACGTTATCAGTACACCGCTCGCGTTTCTGATCCACGATGCTTTGAACACCAATATATTTGGTGAACCGGGTTGGATGGGAACAGGCTGGCGTGCTGCCCGTGATTTGAAGCGCCGTGATATTGGCGGTAAAACGGGAACGACGAATAGCTCGAAAGATGCATGGTTCTCCGGTTATGGCCCGGATATGGTCGCGACGGCTTGGATTGGTTTCGATGAACACAGTAGAAGTTTGGGACGCACTCCTGTCTTAAAAGGGGAAGGTGGCGCGAAAACAGCACAACCCATCTGGGATGATTTCATGAAAGCCGCGCTGGAAGGCGTTCCTGAGAAAATGATGGAGCCGCCTGCCGGTATTGTCTCTGTCACGATTGATCGGGTGACAGGAAAGTTACCCAACGGTGGCGGGAATACCCGTAAAGAATATTTCATCGAGGGGACACAACCGACGGAATATGCTGTACCGGATGTGGGAACGACAGTCACTGAACATGGTGAAAGCCATGAGTTGTTCTGATTGATTCTGAGGCAGTAAAGATAACGAAAAAGCCCTGTCAGTTTTCTGACAGGGCTTTTTATTGTATATAGAAAACCCCCAGCTTGGCTGGGGGTTCCGTAGAGCTTACAGCTATAAGTCTGCTATAAAAACCCCTTTTGATTTGTTAAAACACCTTGCGGTCTGG
>NZ_JBBMXH010000091.1:0-19759 GCF_037996725.1 Xenorhabdus entomophaga | reverse complement strand
TTTAGGTGGACTGATTGCTTACTGCCTTAAATTGAAAAAACCATCACTGAAAGTTTTCTACTTAGAAGAAGATGTTCCAATGATGGCTTAAGCAGAATTCGGGTTAATTATGATTTTTTTATATAAAAGGTGACACGGAATCATCATTGTCAGTAAATAGGGTAATTGCTTAAATGTGTCGATATGTTTATAAAATAAATATATCTTCATTATCTTAAATTTAATTTAATAACCTTGTTATTTTTTTCATTGTATAGGATGATGTATTTATCCTTAAGTTTAAAACATAATTATGCAACTTTTTAAGGAGCAGGTATGAAATCCAACGAATCCAGTAAATTGGAATTGCAGAGAAAATATTGGGATAAATATAGAGAAGAGACACGCAGGCGATGGAATGAAAAGGCTGTGGATACCATGATAGAGAAAGGAAGGAAATGGCATAGGAATTTGCATGATGACCTGAGATGGAATATAGAAGAATTGCGGAATGAAATTCAAAGAAACCCATTATCTGATAAAGAACAACAATTTGCTAATGCATTTAGAAGCAAAAAACTTTTCATTGTTCATGCAAGTTCCGCTGTTCTGACAAATAATCCTCAAAAAAATTTACTTATTTGCTCTAGGCAATATCTGGAGGATAAAAAAATGAAATTTTCAACTGATAACTCTACACAAGATGATGTTTACGAGTTAGGTAATTTGGACTATGTGTTTTTTTCACTTGAGGTAGGTGATAAATTGCAAAAATCTCGTAGTCGATTTGGCAATAATTTCTATCGTATTCCCTACACAAAAAATAATGTAGCCCTTCGGCATTCTTCAATGACATTGGTTGACCAACTTGCACCCGAATCATATGATGGTAAAATGATTAAGGGTCTTACTAGTTCTACACGCGATTACCTTAAAAGAAGAAATTTCATGAGTTGTAGAGTATTTTTCTTGGGTATTGATAATTGTCTGGATGGGCTTCTTTACTCAATAATTATTGAGACAAGAAATCTTAATGAAGAAAAATTAAAGTCTGACGCAGAAAAGATTCTATGTGCACGGACTGATGATGAAATGAATCGTGTTATCAATGGACTATTTCGCCCTGAGGTTAGGGTGCCGAGAATATTCAGTGCTTCTATAGCTGAGTATCAAGCAATAATGGATAAAAGATATTAATGATGTTCACAAAACTAACAAAGTATTTATTATTAAACATCCAAGCTATGGAAAGCAGAAGATTAATTTATTAAGTCAATTAACTTTTTACGTCATAATGTTTATTTATAACGGAAATTGAATCTCAATTTCTGTGCCATTTTTTCTGCGCTTTTTAATTTTCATCTGCCCTGAAATCAAAGATACCCGTTCTCGCATAATTGCCAGACCAAACTGTTCTTGGTCTGTTAGTGTCAGAGGCATTCCACAGCCATTATCACTAATAACGGTAATAATTTTTTTCCCGACAGGATAAATACGAATGCTGATCCAAGTCGCGGCGGCATGTTTGTAGCAATTATTCAGAGCTTCCCGGATAATCTGCACCAGATGCCGACCATGCCCAATGGGAATAATTTGGTGCGTGATCCGGTAATGAAATTCAATGTTAAATCCCAGTCGGTGGTTGAATTCTTTGATTAAAGTTTTCAATGATTCAAATAAATCATGATGGTTTCTCTCTGTACGCAGTGAGACCAGCATTTCTCTAAATTGTTGCCCTGCGATATCCAACTCTTCTTTGATCATCCTTAAGGAGATCAATCCTTGTCGAGAGAATTTATCGGTGCGGAAATGCAGACTATTAATCTGAATCTTCAGGAATAGGAATGATTGCGCTACAGTGTCATGCAGCTCTCTGGAAATGGCTTTCCGGTCATCGCTGATATTTTGTTTAATTTGTTGGCGCACTGTATTTTTGAGCGATATATGCCTTGCCAGTGCGTCAGTAACAGATTGAATCAAATTTTTTTCGTAATAAGATAAAACCCGATCCTGATGAATGAGGATCTGAATCATGCCGTGGAAAGTCTGTTTATCATATAAATCCCATTTCATCATCCGTGGAAGATAAGTATTTAAGGTATTATCCGGGTATTCAAAATGGTATTTTCTTGGTGGATGATAAAGCGTGATCCTGACTTCATTGAAAGGCACTAACTGGTTAAGTAGGTAAAATGCCATATGAAAATTATCAGATAATGCAGTATTAAGATTTAGCTGAGAATGAACGGAGATGAGAAAACGTAAGTATTGTTTTTCCTGTTTCAGGATCGCTATTTTTCTTTGCTTCTTTGTGAAAAATAATTTTGAAAACAATGCCTTTGAAAATAATTTCTCTGAAAAAAATGCAATACGAAATGAAATGAAATTTGCTCTATGGAGCAAAATAAATAAAAGTAATATATTCAAAACGTTAAAAATTGCCCACAATTTTTCAATCAACGAAAGTGGGGTATTGAATCCCAGAAACAGAAGCACAAACAAATTAATGGCGATAGCCGTACCACACAACCAGCCTGTTGCCGTTACTGGATTGTCAGAGAAGGTTTTCATCAGTTAAACAATCCTCTTGTTGTCCTGATCAAAACCTTAGCTCAATTAATTAAAAAAGGTTAGTTATCACTGGATTTTCATACCCGCCGTTGTCATTAAGGCGCGAAATAACGTGGATACGGCGTAGAGAGCAAGTACACTGCAAAGCCAAATTGTAACCATCCAACCCAAGCGTTTCCATATTGAGGGGCGTAGTGGGTCAGTTTCAGTGATAACCTTGTTCGTGAGAGATTTTTCCTCGGAAGACATAATAACTCCAAAAGGTATAAGTCAAAATGATCGGGATGATGAATAAGGCACCAACCAGCATAAAACCTAATGATTGAGGCGGCGATGCGGCCTCTTCATAACTAATGAAAGGAGGAATGATGCTGGGCCAAATGCTGATCCCCAGCCCACTGAACCCCATGAAAATCAGTAACAATGCGGTAAAAAATGGAGAGTAATGGCTTGAATTCTGCGTGGCTTTCAATAGGTTCCAGCTCGACCACAATATTAATAATGGTACGGGCATGAAGAAAAACAGATTTGGCAGGCTGAACCAGCGTTCAGCAATCGTTGAATGGGCCAAAGGTGTCCAAATACTGATTATGGTAATGACTGCGAGCATCAGTAATGTTAGGGGACGCAGAATGCGATACATTTGTTGTTGCAGATGCCCTTCGGTTTTCATCACCAACCAGCAGCAGCCTAATAAAGCATAGGCGACGACAAGACCAAGCCCGCAAAATAGAGGGAAAGGTGCCAGCCAGTCAAAATAACCACCGGCATAAACACGATTTTCGACGGGAAAACCTTCAATAACCGCACCAACGACAATACCCTGCATAAAGGTGGCAAGTATTGAACCAATAATGAACGCCTTATCCCAAAGATGTTGGTGTTCCGGGGTAGCCTTGAAGCGAAATTCAAAAGCGACACCACGAAATATCAGGCCTAACAGCATAACGGTCAGCGGAATTGCCAGAGCATCTAAAATCACGGCGTAGGCCAATGGGAATGCACCAAATAACCCGGCTCCTCCCAGCACCAACCAAGTTTCATTACCATCCCAGACAGGAGCAACAGAATTCATCATTAAATCCCGATTGGGTTGTTCCTTGATTGCCGGATACAAAATACCGATGCCGAGATCAAAACCATCCATCACGATATACATCATGGTGCTGAATATGATGATCAGGAACCAAATCAGGGGGAGATCAATACCCATTTGTTAACTCCTTATTGGGATCTTGATTGAAACCTTTACGGATAAGTTTCATCATATAGATGTAACCGATGCCGAAAACGGCAGCATAGACGACAAAGAAAGTCAGCAGGCTAATACTCATGTGGATATCACCATGCGCTGATACTGCATCTTTGGTGCGCATCAGGCCATAGACAACCCATGGCTGGCGACCAATTTCTGTAGTAAACCAACCGGCCAGAATGGCGATAAGGCCAGAAGGTGCCATAAAAAGCATAAAACGAAGAAAAAGCCGATTTTCATACAGGCGTTTTTTATGGCGCAGCCATAGCCCCCAGAACCCGGCAAAAATCATTAACATCCCAAGCCCTACCATGACTCGGAATGACCAGAACACCATAAAGACGTTCGGGCGATCTTCGGGTGCAAATTCTTTCAGTGCCGGAACCTGTTTATCCAGACTGTGTGTCAGGATCAGGCTGGCAAGGTAAGGGATTTTGATGGCATAACGTGTTTCTTCCGTTTCTTGAGCAGGAATGCCAAACAGAATTAATGGCGTGGCTTCACCTGCGTGATTTTCCCAATGGCCTTCCATTGCGGCAACTTTAGCAGGCTGGTGTTTCAATGTATTTAACCCGTGCATATCGCCAATTATGGCTTGCAACGGCGCAATGAACAGAATCATCCACATTGCCATTGACAACATTTTTCGCATGGCTGATGAATCATTACCTTTTAGCAGATGCCATGCAGCAGAAGCAGCAATAAAAAATGCCGAGGCAAGAAATGCAGCAGTTCCCATATGCAGTAAACGATAAGGAAAAGAAGGATTAAAAATCACCGCTAACCAGTCAACGGGCACGATTTGATTATTAACAATCTCATAGCCTTGTGGCGTCTGCATCCAGCTATTGGAGGCTAATATCCAGAATGTGGAAATAATCGTACCAAGTGCCACCATACAAGTTGCGAAAAAGTGCAGCCTTTCTCCGACTCGGCTCCAACCAAACAGCATGACGCCTAAAAATCCGGCTTCAAGAAAAAATGCTGTCAGCACCTCATAAACCAGCAAAGGGCCTGTGACAGAACCGGCAAAATCAGAGAAGAAACTCCAGTTAGTGCCGAATTGGTAAGCCATTACCAAGCCAGAAACAACGCCCATACCGAAATTAACTGCAAAAATTTTTGACCAGAAGTGGTATAACGTTTTGTAATCAGTATTCCGTGTTTTAAGCCATAAGCCTTCCAATACCGCGAGGAAGCTGGCTAAGCCTATCGTAATAGCGGGGAAGATGATGTGAAAAGAAACTGTAAATGCAAATTGTATCCTTGCAAGTTCAAGGGCATTTAACCCGAACATAGTGACCTCTTGTTGAAATCGATTGGGTATATGAGCAAACGAAGTTAGAAAGTGTGGATAAGTAGAACATAGAGATCTTGGGTATAATAGTTACAATTTTTTGTTTATTGGCTATAACAGTTTGAGTAAAGATCAAGCATAGGGCATGTCATGAACAATTAGCGGGATGATTCGTCGGTCGATATAATTAATTTTTTTATTATAAAATCTCAATGGATAAATATTAATAATATTTAACGGAAAAATAGAGAGTTTTCATTCACTATAAATTAGTAAATTATTTTTTAGCTTTAATTTCACATCATGTATTGAATGGTTTCAGATTTATTTTTATGAAAATATAACTGATTAATTAAATAACCTTAAAGTCGGCATAAGGTAGATTATGAAAAAGAATATTATGGTTGTTTTTGGATTTGGTAAAGTCAGGCAGCATTCTTTGTTGATGGATGAGTAATATATAGATATTTAAGGTATAGATATTTAAGGTATAATAATTTCTTTTTTTCATTCTATAACTATAACACTTAAACCGGAAGCCTGGCATATGACGCGTTATGAACAGTTAGCTGGAATGATACGCCAGCAGATAGAAGACGATATTTGGCAAGTTGGTGACAGGTTACCATCGCTACGGGAATCGGTAAAATCGTCAGGGTTGAGCTTGATGACGGTGCTGCAAGCCTATCAATTGCTGGAAAGTCAGGGATGGATCGTCGCGCGACCGCAATCAGGATATTATGTCGCCACTCGGTTAAAGCCCTTTGCTGCGGCAAAGGGAGGGAAGGAACTTAATTTAAGTGAAAATGTGGAAATTAGCGCGTCTATTTTTGGTGTTTTGCAGGCATGTAAAGATCCGCAAATTATCCCTTTCGGCTCGGCTTTTCCTGATCCTTCCCTGTTGGCAGAACCCAAACTTTCAAAAATACTGGCTTCAGTCGCCCGTCGGTTTGTTCCACATAATTCGCTGGCAAATCTGCCGCCGGGTAATGAAAAATTACGGCGCAATATATCTCGCCGTTATGCTGCCCACGGTATCCACGTTTCACCGGATGAGGTTGTTATTACTGCGGGGGCCATGGAATCATTAAGTTTCAGCCTGCAATCCGCCACTTCTCCGGGAGATTGGGTAGTGATTGAATCTCCAGCTTTTTATGGCGCGTTACAAGCGATAGAACGATTACGATTGAAAGCTATCGCGATTAAAACAGATCCACATACAGGCATTGACTTAGATACATTGGAAGAAATCGTACAAAAATATCCAATAAAAGCCTGTTGGTTGATGTCGCGTTTTCAAAACCCACTGTGCAGCACGATGCCATCTGAAAATAAACAGCGGCTGGTGGAAATTCTAAATCAAAACCAGATCGCCCTGATTGAAGATGATGTATATGGTGAACTGTATTTCGAGCAGGAACCTCCTGCGCCAATAAAGGCATGGGATACAGAAAATAATTTTATGCACTGTTCATCATTTTCAAAATGCCTTGCACCCGGATATCGGGTCGGTTGGGTTGCTGCGGGTAAACATGCGAAGAACATTCAGCAATTACAGATGATGAGCACGGTGTCAGCCAGTACACCCACCCAGTTGGCCATTGCGGATTATCTGGCGCAAGGAGGGTATGACAATCATCTGCGGCGGCTGCGACGCCAGTTGGAGCAACGGCAAGGCCAGATGTTACGGGCAATTAGTGAATATTTCCCTCGGTCAGTGAAAGTAAACAGTGCCCGTGGGGGGTATTTTCTTTGGTTGGAGTTTGAACCACCTTTCAATGCCAATCGACTATACCAATTGGCACTTGCTAAAAATATTAGTATTGCGCCGGGTAGTATGTTCTCCACCAGTTCTCAGTTTGATCATGCTTTCCGTCTGAATACTTCATTTGCATGGAATGAAGTGCTGGCTGTTGCAATGAAAGATTTGGGGAGTATGTGCCACATGTTTCTCAAGGAATGCGGGTAATCAATCACACTTCAACTATCTCAATATTGTCGCAGGAAGAATTATTTGCGAATGTTCCTATTAACAATCTGACATTAATCATCTTTTTACGCTGTAAACAGAATATAAAAGTGGTGAGGGAGTGGCATGAAAATGAAATGTTTCGATTATGCAACATTACCAAAAGAGCAATGGTCTGAAGGGAGAGGCGAAACAAGGGATATTGTTTGCTGGCCAGTTTCTGATGATTTTGCCTGGCGAGCCTGTTTTACGACCATTCAGCAAAGTGGCGCATTGGGGCAGTTCCCTGATATTGAACGCTCCATTGTTTTGTTGAAAGGAAAAGGTGTCCGCTTGACCAGTCC
The DNA here is from genome assembly GCF_037996725.1 of Xenorhabdus entomophaga. Taxonomy (NCBI): domain Bacteria; kingdom Pseudomonadati; phylum Pseudomonadota; class Gammaproteobacteria; order Enterobacterales; family Morganellaceae; genus Xenorhabdus; species Xenorhabdus entomophaga. The sequence goes on along the minus strand of NZ_JBBMXH010000091.1, from coordinate 12,344 downwards.
GGGTTTTTTGGAGCATGAACTGGTGAAAAAAATGACACCATTCCATTTTTCAGGCGATATTCAGGGGCATGCTGAATTGTTGGATGGCCCGATTCAGTGCTTCAATATTATGACCCGCCGTTCCTGTTGGACTTCTGAGATCTCATTGGTTTCCGATGAACGACTATTGCCGACATCTCACAGTGGTGTACTTTATGTTTTAAAAGGCCGTTGGGAAATGACAGGCGCAAATAGTGCTCAGCTTGCTTTTGGTCAGGGAGCATGGTGGTTGCCGGATATCAGGGAAGGGGTTATTAAGCCATTAGTTACAGATAGCCAATTATTATGGGTTGATTTACGCCCTGCTGGATGAATCACCTTGTGATAATTGATAAATATTATTTATGTAATAACGTTAGTAGCCTGATATCAAATCAGGCTACTAACAGCTAACCCAATGTCCATTTTTGAAAAATAAAAAAAGAAGGCATAAAGAACATAACGATATACTATAAAAATACCGTTATTATAAATAATACATCATTCAAAAGTTATTTCTTTATTGATAGTATCTTTTTGTAATTATTTAGTGACTACTCGCTATTAAGGATGATCAAGGAACTGATCTGGAAAGCGGGTTTGGGTTCTTATTTCTTACTAAGGACACATAATTATGAAAAGAATATTGATAATCTTTCCATTGGTGTTTCTGTCTTTTGAAGCAACATCGGCAGAACCTTCATCATCACCTTTAGCACTCAATTTGAATTCTGACAGCCTCTCTTTTGATGTTGGATTAGGTTGGTTGAAAGGGGAATCAAAAGAATATGTTTACAATCCTAATTCGAAATATAAGATTAGCCAGCTTAATTGGAATATTGGTAATGCTTTGATCGCCAAGGGAAATATTTCTTGGGATGCTCTTTATAGACTCACATTAAATACTCGTGGTTGGATTAAATTAACTTCACGTAATAGCAGTATGGATGATTATGACTGGGGACCGAAACAAAGTCATTGGAATGACTGGTCATCCAGCCCAGATTCCCCACTTAATTATGCTAATGAATTCGATTTAAATGTGACAGGATGGTTAATTAAGCAGTTTAATTACAAGTTAGGTGCAATATTGGGTTATCAGGAAACACGTTTCAGTTGGACAGCTTATACTCTTCGTCTTTCAAGTCGCCTCTTTGTTGGCTGCGCTCATTCACCCCGGTCACATAGTTACCTATGCTCCCGGGGATTCATTCCCTTGCCGCCGCGACGCATCTTGAAATCCATTGGGTATATGGGGGGCATTATATCTATAATAATGGAAAGAACATTGGCGATTTTTCTCCAGAAGTACCAGGAATAGGTTATCAACAAAAATATCGTTTGCCCTATATTGGATTAATAGGACAGTATCGTTATCAAAATCTGGAATTTAATGTTCTGTTGAAATTCAGTCAGTGGGTGAAAGCTAAAGATCACGATGAACATTATATGCGCAATTTAACTTATTATGAGGAATCTAATAATGTCCGTTACTATAGCATCAGTATAGATGCTGGTTATTATGTAACACCGAAAGTTAAGGTGTATACGGCATTTGTCTGGAATAAATATCGCGAAGGTAAAGGTGATACGAAGATATTTAACAATAATATCAGAAAAAATTATTATTCCGGAGGAGATTCAGCCGGAATTGAGAATCGGAATTACAGGATAGATTTTGGTGTACAATACCGTTTTTAATTTTCTTGTTTTGCCCAGTGAATACTGGGCAAAACTTCGCTGATTTTCTCATCTGACTTATTTACTTATTTCATGAAAACTCCACCATACTCCAAATTTTGTCTCTCTTTTTTCCTTGTGTTCAACGGAATATTTTTGAAGCATTTTATAGAAAGTCTCCGTTGGGCCAAATTCTGCGAATGTCATAAACATCACTCCTTCATTAGTCAGATAGTCACGATACTGACTAAAAAGAGTTTCCCCGTAACTTGATATGGTATGTCCGGAAAGTTTTTTTTCAGGCCAGGATGCAGGAGAAATTGGCCCATTGGCAAATATGTAGTCATATTTACCATCGACAGATTCAAAGATATTACTATTTATAAAACGAATGTCAGTCACTTTATTCAGATAAGCATTATGCTTAGCATGATGCAATATATCGTCATTGATATCTGTTGCTGTTATTAAAGATGCGCCGTTAAGGGCGGAATAAATGGCAAGAATGCCACTGCCAGTTCCTATGTCAAGGACTTTTTTTCCAGTAAAATCAAGGTGATTAATATTTTTTATAAGTAATGGTGTAGAGTGTGTTTGTAATGGGGATGGAAGAAATACTTGAGGAATAACAGCTAGTTTAATTCCTGCCAGTGTTATTTTTACAGTAACTCCATTACTCATCCGTAATTTTTCCTGCTCCAACCACCATTCTATATAATGTTTGCAATTCTTATTCATAATAAGCTCTTTTTTAGGATGACTTGCAAGTATGAAGGATAGTTGATCATTGTTATTTATTGATATTTCTGTGGCTAAACCAGCCATTATTGGATATTACTTCCATCAATTCTATCAGTATGCTATTCATTGTCGCTATTACATATTTTATTATTAGGCGATTTTTGAACGAAGAGTATCTCAATACGAAGATAAATTGACTTGGATTAGCATTAATTAAGGCTATCCGAATTAATTTAAACTGACAGATACCGAAAAAATGGTAACTGTCAGTTTAAAATATATCAATCCTCAAAATTCAGTGAAATATTGCTTCACAATTTCCCTGCCAATCTCTATCGACGCCGTAGCCGCCGGAGAGGGCGCATTGCATATATGCAATGAACGGCGACCTTTTACAAAGTGAAAATCATCCACCAATTTGCCATCGTCGGTGAGTGCCTGAGCGCGAACACCGGCAGGTCCCGGTTTGATATCTTCTGGCTGCAAATCAGGAATGAGGCGACGGGCATTCTCAGTGAAAAGGCGGCGTGAAAATGAGCGCTGCATTTCTGCTACGCCTTCGCAAAAATAGCGTGTAGCAATCTTCCAAAATCCTTTGTATGTCAGCACTTCTGCTAAATCCCGTGGGTTGAAGTCTGTTTTATGATATCCCTCGCGTTTAAATGCCAGTACCGCATTTGGGCCGACATCCCGCTTGCCATTGTGCATCCGTGTAAAATGAACGCCGAGGAAAGGAAAATCAGGATTAGGCACCGGGTAAATCAGGTGATTAACCAGATAATTTTTATTGCTATTCAGTACATAATATTCGCCCCGAAATGGGACAATCTTCATGCCGGTTTCATAACCTGCCAGTTGGGCAATTCTGTCACTGTGTAATCCGGCACAATTCACCAGCCATTTGGCTTGATAACGGGTTTTTTGAGTTTGTACTTCAACATAATCCCGGTGTTCACAAATACCTTGAACCTGTTGTTGATAATGAATATCTCCACCTTTGGCCTGAATAATTTCAGCCAGTTTTGCGGCAATCTCCGGGTAATTTACAATCCCTGCATCCGGCACCAGAATTGCTTCAAGGCCATTCACATAAGGCTCGCGTTCTTTCAATTGAGCTTGTGAAAGGCGTTTGACTTCAAGGCCATTCTGTATCCCCCGTTGATAGATATTTTCCAGCAAAGGCAGCTCTTTGAGTTGGGTTGCGACAATCACTTTACCGCAACGGTCGTAATATAACCCGTGCTGCTGGCAAAACTGATATATCGTGTGGTTTCCCTGTTTTGCCAGCCGTGCTTTTAAACTGCCGGGGGGATAGTAAATGCCAGAGTGAACAACGTTGCTGTTATGGCCGCTTTGATGCGCTGCAACACCATTTTCTTTATCCAACACGAGCAAGCGCAGGTGCGGATGACGTTCTTGCAGGGCATTGGCAGTGCCAAGCCCGACTAATCCTGCTCCAATGATAATCACGTCATACATTTTTAGAATGTTCCTCATGATTTTTATTTTTCAAATGTTCCCATTTATTGCGTAAAAAATGCATGGCTCCTGCGGCGATAACCAATACTATTCCAGCCAGATCAGTCAACATTCCCGGTTTGATCAAAAGAATAGCGGCGATAGCGAAGAGAATTCTTTCTGACCAATGGGTGTTGCTTATCCAGAAATTTGCACAGGCAATGGAAAGTGAATAGATGCCAATCAGGGCAGTCAGGATCATATAACTGATGGACAGGGCGTTTAAATGGTTGCCCTGCATCAATAATGCTGGGTTGTACACTAAAATAAATGGAATAATAAAGCCCGGCAAAGCCAGTCGTACTGCGTTCCATGAAGTCTGCATTGGATCAGCACGGGCAATGCTGGCTGCTGTATAACTGGCAAGTGCCACAGGTGGTGTAATATTGGAAAGTGCGCCAAACCAGAAAACAAAGAAATGGGCCGCCAGTGGTAAAACACCGGCTTTAATTAATATGGGTGACACTGTCACGGCAACGACGATATATAAGGCAGTTGAAGGTAGCCCCATACTGAGGACAATACAAACCACCATTACAACAAGCAGAATCATCCATAGGGTATTATTGGTGAGTGAAACAATATTGAAAGCAAGAGTAGAACCAATGCCCGTCATAGTGACAACACAGATAATAACGCCAATAGCGGCACAAGCGACGGTAACTTGAATAGCCCCACGAGCAGCTTCATTCAGGGCAGCAGCAATTTTTTTGGGCGTCATGCGTACAGAAGTATCTGGTGTTATCCAGCTTGCGATGATAATCGTGATGATACCGAGGAAACCGGCATAAATCGGGGTTTTTCCGGTTAATAGCGTTCCGATCACAATAAATAGTGGTAATAATAACAAACCACGCGCTTTCAGTACGGCTTTAACTTGGGGAATATTCTCCCTACTGAGGCCTTTTAATCCTTGTTTCTTGGCTTCCAGATCAATAGCGATAATCAGGGCTGCGTAATAGAGCAGAGCCGGAATGATGGCCGCAATCACAATAGTGGTGTAGGAAATACCCAGAAAACCCGCCATGATAAATGCGGCTGCGCCCATAATAGGTGGCATGATCATGCCGCCCGTTGATGCCGCTGCTTCGACCGCACCGGCAAAACGGGATGATAGGCCGATATTTTTCATCAGAGGAATAGTAAAGGTGCCTGTTGTAGCAACGTTGGCAACAGCACTGCCACTGAGTGAACCTGTCAGGGCAGAAGAAATAACCGCAACCTGTGCTGGCCCGCCACGGCGACGTCCGGCTATTGATAGAGCAAGGTCATTGAACAAGGCCGTTGCACCACTGACACTTAAAAATGCACCAAACAGAATAAAGGTGATGATTGCTGTTGATGCGGTAGATAACGTAATACCAAAAATGCCTTCACTGGTCATGAATAAACGGAACAGCAGCCGTTCAAGCGAAAAACCGGCATGCCCGAAGATCCCCATGAAATATTGGCCGAATAGGGCATAGATAATGGCAAAAATGGATAAACCCGGTATGAAATAGCCTGTAGTGCGCCTTGCTGCTTCAAACAGCACCCCAATACCGATAACGGACATAATATAATCTGTGATGTTGGGAATGCTGTTACGCACAACATGCAAATCAGTGTAAGTAAAATAAAAATACCCATAACTTATCAGTGTGAGCAGAATAAAAAAGTAATCCCAATAATTGAATTTAGGCGTTGAATAACGTTTGGAAATTGGAAACAGAATAAAGCCTAAGACCAGAATGCCACTAAGGAAAGCTGCATTGCGGTAAAATTCTTGCGTATTGGATAACACATTGGAATAGATAGAATAAAGGGAAATAATGACAGCAAGTATGGTTGTGAACTTCAAATAGACACCCATTAAATGGCGGCCACCGGAACCTGTTTCTTTATCCAGCTCAGCAGCAGAAGATGACGTTATATTGTCAGTATTCATAGTAACTCCATAATATGATGGCCAATAGCATCCCGTTAAAAATCGGAGTGAAAATTATGGTCGATTGATCGCAGGTTTGAGTTCTGGAGGCACAAGGTAATCAGGGATATTCAGACCTATTTCGCGATAATATTGATAGGCACCAAGATGTAATGGAACGGAAACACCTTTGAGGGCATTTTCGGGCAGAATGTATTTCGCAGAGCTGTGGATTTGGTGGACTTCTTTCTGGTTTTCAAACATCGCTTTTGTTAATTCATAAATGGTTTTTTCATCTATTTTGCGCGTTGTCATCAGAATATTGGGTTGAGCGATTGTTTGAACGGACTGTTTTTGGCGAGGATAAGTTTCTGGTTTGATGATAAATCGAAACCACGAGTTAGCGATGGCGTTAATCTTCTCCAGTTGTTCATTTGTCACATTGAGGATGCGGGCAGGAACGCCGCTGGCATACATATCTGTGATAGCTGATGCTGGTACACCAGCAGGTAAGGCCCCGCCATCAAGACGTCCATCCCGCATGGCAGAAACGGTATCGCCATAGCCAAGATATTCCGGTTGGATATCCTGCTTGCTAAGATTGATGCCTTTGAGAATAATCAGTGTAGATTGTTCAGTGCCACTGGCTTGGGGCCCGACAGAAAAACGGGTTCCGGCAATATCATTCAGTGTTCCATCCTTAATCTTATTGTCTGATAAAACAAAATGTTCAACATTTGGCCAGAGCACGGATATGGAACGCAGGTCTTGATAAGGGCGATTTTCGAAATTACGGACACCTTGATAGGCTTCGACAGCGATCAAACTCTGTAAAATAGCGAGTTGTGCTTCATCTTTCTGGAGCAGGTCAATATTTTCAATCGAACCGGCTGAAGATTGCCCAGTGACCTGAATATTTTCCTGTTTCAGATGGTTACTCCATACATTGGCTAAACCGACGCCCATCGGGTAATAAGTTCCACCCGTGGAAGCGGTAGCTACGGAGAGAAAACGTTTATTGGCATTTTCTATCTTTCCTGCGATAGCCATGAAGACCAAAATAATGGCGGCAATTGTTGCCAATAGAAGTTTGAGTTTTTTCGACGTTCTCTTTTTTATTTTCATCACATAATTACCAAGTGTTGTGTAAAAAGTGCTTAATGGTTTGTTAAATTGTATACAGTATGAAACGTTAAATTCAGAGTTTAATATTTCTAATTTGTGATAGGTGTTTTGAAAATATCAAAATAAAAGATATGTAATGGCATATGGGTTTTGTGTAAGGAAAATACGAAATAACCTTTTAACGGACTACCAATGCCGATAGGTTGCCTGAGTTAATTTGTTATTAATTCTTAAGGAGATAATATAATGAAGACTACATATGATGATATTAACTATTATGATATTCAAACCCGTTATGCTGGTATATCGGTAATAGATACCGGCGGTAATGGTTTGCCCGTTCTTCTGATACATGGCAATTCAAGTTGCAAAGAAATATTCCGTCATCAAATTAACTATCTAAAAGGGAAATACCGGGTTCTGGCGTTAGATTTGCCTGGACATGGCGCATCATCAAATGCCAGTGAACCACGCCAGGCGTATTCAATGCCGAGTTATGCCCGCATTATTATTGAAGTATTGGAAAAGCTAGGAATTAACAGAGTCGTGGTTTTTGGCTGGTCATTGGGAGGGCATATTGGTTTGGAAATGTTGGCACTGTGTCCCAAAATGGTTGGGCTAATGATCTGTGGTACTCCACCGGTAGCAATTGGTGCAGATAACGTGGCCCTTGGTTTTAAGCCCTGCGAACATATGGGGCTTGCTGGCAAAGCTGATTTTACTGAAGAAGATATTAAGCATTTTGCATACGAAACTTGTGGGGTCAATGCACCTCATGAATCTTTCCTTATTGAAGCAGTAGCAAGGGCAGATGGATTGACACGACAATATATGTTTGAAGCCTTTCTTTCATCTCAAGCGACTGATCAAAAACTATTGGCTGAGACCAGCGAAATACCATTAGCGATTGTTAATGGTGCTGGAGATCCGTTTATTAACATTGACTATATTAATGGATTGAATTACCGAAATCTTTGGAAAAATCAGGTATTCAATTTAGCGAATGTTGACCATGCTCCATTCTGGGAAGTTCCAGACATATTTAACCCGATTTTGGCTGAGTTTCTCAATGATTTTCAATGAATTTAATGGCTGTCCATACTACTAATCCGCCCATTTTTTATTTGAATAAAACAATATTAAGGATACCCTTTATGTTAAGAAAGGGTATCCTTATCTTCTTATTCATATTGTATCAGTTATTTTTAAATGACAGTTTATCTGCCTGTATTAACTCATTGAATAACAAAGTTTATTGTCTGCATATTTAGGGCTTAATTATAAGCATCCTTCTCTTACGTAACCCCAAAAACCAGAGTTAGGAATTTTTTCACATGATTTTATGCAAAAGATTTTTGCGACACCAGTAAAAACATTACAAACATACGCATTTGCGTTGGTAGTAACAGTTACTCCGATAATTAATGAAAGTATACAAGCAGCTAGTTTTCTATTCATGATTTAATTCCTCAGTAAGAATATAAGTATTTACATGATAAAGATTTGTACTAATGCTAAAACTAATCTAGCTTTCACAATTGAGTGGTACGTTGTTTATATTTAACAACATGCCACAACAATAACGCATTGATCTCTTACATTATTATGTTTGAGTTGAGATTTTTTGAGTATATGTTTTGGTTTATTGAGATATTAGCTAATAATCAATGTTGATAAGCTTATGCAACTTAACTATTTAGGATATCGTATTGTTCATTTGTTGTTTTTGATGTTATATATTTAATTTTACCTTGACTACAGATTTGTTCATCCTATTTATATTCTATTGAAAATAAAAATAACGTTCCTTATAATCATTTAAATTTATTAATTTTCTTATTAAAGAGAATGGGTTGTTAAATTTATTAAGGTGTCGATGTGATTACATTATAAATTCCAGAAGCCTATACTCTAACTGCTCTATAAAATACCAAGATAGGTAAACCGCGATCCATTCGGACTGTTATCATCGGAGGGCGGGATATTTCGGTACCACACTGTACAGTAAGGTGGGTATGTGTATTGTTAGCGACTAAAAAGGAAGAAGGCATGAACGAAAATAAAAGCCGTCGTGAATTTTTAAGCCAGAGCGGCAAAATAGTTACTACTTGTGCGTTGTTGGGCGCAGCCAGCCCTGTCGCGTATGCTGTTCAGCCGGTTACAGCAGACTGTGAAACGGACAATTCCATGCAGGTAACTGATAAGCATTATTATTTAGATAATGTTTTGCTGGAAGCGGGGTTTGCATTTGAGGGACAAACGGTAGTCGGTACTCTGACTGAACTGAAAACTCTGGAAATCAACAAGGGTAAAATTGTTGCGTTGTGCGGAAACAAACGGTACTTGGGCAGCCCATTACCACGTTACGATGCGGGTGGTAAATTGATACTCCCGGCAATGCGGGATATGCACATTCATCTGGATAAAACTTATTATGGTGGCTCGTGGCGCGCCCTCAACCGACCGGCTGGCACCACCATTCAGGATATGATCAAACTTGAGCAGAAAATACTACCGGAACTGCAACCATACACTCAGGAGCGTGCGGAAAAACTGATTGACCTTATCCAGTCGAAAGGCTCCACCATTGCCCGTAGTCACTGCAATATTGAACCAACTTCAGGACTGAAAAATCTCGAAAACCTGCAAAAAGTACTGGCACGTCGTCAAACTGGTTTTAGTTGTGAGATTGTGGCTTTTCCGCAGCACGGCCTCCTGCTTTCTGAATCAGAATCATTGATGCGTGAAGCGATGCAGGCGGGAGCACACTATGTAGGCGGCCTTGATCCCACCAGTGTTGACGGCGTGATGGAAAAGTCCCTTGATACTATGTTCCAGATTGCGCTGGACTATGACAAAGGGGTGGACATTCATCTGCACGAAACCGATCTGGCAGGCGTAGCAGCGATTAATTACATGATAGAAACCGTTGAAAAAACACCTCAGTTAAAAGGCAAACTGACCATCAGCCACGCCTTTGCACTGGCGACGCTGAATGAACAACAAGTGGATGAAATAGCTGCCCGCATGGCAGCGCAACAGATAACTATTGCGTCGACTGTGCCTATCGGTACGCTGCATATGCCGCTCAAACAGTTACGCGACAAAGGCGTATTTGTGATAACCGGCACCGATAGCGTAATCGATCACTGGTCACCATATGGCTTGGGTGACATGCTGGAAAAAGCCAACCTGTATGCACAGCTCTATATTCATCCGAACGAGCAGTCGTTGTCTCGTGCACTGGGGATTGCCACTGGCGATGTGCTGCCGCTCAATGATAAAGGCGAGCGCGTATGGCCTAAAGTGCAGGATGATGCCAGCTTTGTGCTGGTGGATGCCTCCTGTTCTGCTGAGGCAGTAGCTCGTATTTCGCCGCGAACCGCGACATTCCATAAAGGGGATATGGTGTGGGGGAGTGTGGGGAAAATGGACAGGCTTTAAATTTTCGGTCACTGAGTTATGCAGTGACCGAAACGATATTTCAGGTCGTCACAGATTTCTGTATGCAAGTAACTTATCAACCAGTTGTGCTTTTTCTATGACAGTGACCCATTTCCCCCGTCGTAACGCAACTTGACGTGTTTTCATTTCCTTCTCTCCGACAATCAGGATATTAGGAATTTTTAATTGATGGAATCGTTTGATTTTTCGGGCCACAGAACTATTACTGTGATCTGTCAGCACATGTAGATCCGCAGAGTTGAGTAAATCCACCAATGTACCGGCATAATCGAGAGCAGCTTCACTGACCGTTGCAATTGCAACGGGTAACGGATGGATCCACTCCGGCAAAGCGCCCTGAGTGACTTCCAGCAGCATGCCAAGCCATCGCTCTATTGAGCCATACATGGCTTGATGTAAGATCACCGGACGTTCTTTTTCTCCGGCAGCATTTGTGTATGCGATATCGAAGCGTTCCGGGAGATTAAAGTCCAGTTGAATTGTGCCACACTGCCATTCACGTCCCAGATTATCCTGAAGAGCCAATTCAATTTTTGGGCCATAAAATGCACCTTCTCCGATCTGTAATTCGAAATCAATTGATTCACTGTGACAGGCTTCAATTAAAATCTGTTCAGCCCTTTGCCACGAAGCGTCATCTCCCAAAGCAGATTCTGGTCGAGTAGAGATTTTGACCGAAAGCTGCTGATAGCCATACTGACTGTAAACAAGCCTGGCTCTGTTCAAAAAATAGCTGACTTCAGCCTGAACTTGTGACCAGGCACAAAAAACATGAGCATCATCCTGAGTGAACTGCCGTAGACGCAAACAGCCATTCAGAGAACCAGAAGGTTCATTACGATGGACGAGTCCAAATTCAAATAGCTTGACGGGTAGTTCCCTGTAACTGTGCACACTGTGTTTGAACAGTAAAATATGTGCCGGACAAGACATAGGCTTTAGCGCGTAATCTTGTATATCTTCCTGATCACCACCAAAAAACATATCTTCGCCATACATTGTAAGATGACCGGAAGTTTGCCATAGCTCCTTTTTCAAAAACTGGGGAGTGCGAACTTCTTGAAAACCATGTTGTTGGTAAAGTTGGCGGATATGCTGCTGAATAGCCTGAAATAACCGCCATCCATTTGGGTGCCAGAAAATCATGCCCGGCCCTTGGGGCTCTGAGTGAAACAAGTCGAGTTGTTGCGCGATTTCACGGTGAGTTTTCATAGTTTCTCCTTGATTAAACTCTGAGCGAACCGCATAAAGATGGTATAAAAAAACCCTCTGGCGAATCGCTCAGAGGGTTTTAAGAATTCAGTCGTGCCTACCCCCCGAACAACCTGATGGTTTCGGTGGTGGTAGTTTGTTGGGCTGGCTTGGCCAGAATGTAAGTCAGTTTATTTTTCATGATGCTGAAATTTTTAGCAGCCAGAATCAGAAAAAGCAAGTTAAATAATGAACTTTCCTTATAACCTCTGACTTCCTCGCTGCAACTTTTCCGCTGTCGCTTAACGGCTTTTGGTATCCATGTGATTGTCAGGTAACGTTATCCTGATAGTGCTTAGAGCCTGCTGGAACAGATCCTTAATATGACAAAACTTATGATGGATTTTTTTAAGAAAAATGATTAATTAATTCAATCGCATTCAGATCGCTATTATTGGTTAAATCCTTCCCGTTGAAGAATCGTATAAGAAGATCGGCCAGCACATCCGGGCGTTCTACCATGACGAGATGATCTGATTTTTTAATGGTGGTGAATATTGAGTTTGGAAAAATAGACGCGCAATGCTTAATATAGCAGAATCATACTAATATGTCATAATATCCAAATCCAACATGACAAGGCATAAAGTGAAATGGGTTACAGTTTAGATTTTCGAAAAAGAGTCCTGGCATACAAAGA
>NZ_JBBMXH010000090.1:0-20229 GCF_037996725.1 Xenorhabdus entomophaga | reverse complement strand
AAACTGCTTTCTCATACGTTGGGCATTTTTGCCAATTTTAAACAAGGTAAAAGTCAACGCGACTGGCTTCAACAAGCCAACGTCATAGGATGTTAAAGTCGAGCATCGCGTAAAGTATCATATTTTCCCCTTGCATTGGGTGCATTAAATTCAGAGGGATTATTTTTGCTTCCTCCACTAATTGCATCAAAAGATCCTTTTTGAAAAGATCCTTTTTGACCACCAATAATATCATAATCAGCAGAAGCAAAATTTTTGCCTTTCCTGATATCATCATTTGCATATTTTTCTACAAATCTATTGACTCTCTCCTGAGGGCAAACTCCCACAAATCCAAATGGATCAATAAAATTCACAGGGTTATACACATACCGGAACGGGTTCCATCCTCCCTGTAATCCTATGGGATCCGATGTAAGATACTGCCCCGTATCACAGTCATAATACCGAAACCGATTGTAATATAACCCGCTTTCCTCATCTTCATACTGCCCGGCAAAACGCAGATTGCAACTAACATGATAATCTTCATCATTCGCTGCCAATAGTGGCATTCGTTCCGCTTTACCCCAAGTTGTCAGCCGACTTGCCCATACCAACTTACCGGATTCGCTCAGTATTTCCCGCGGTGTTCCCTGATGGTCGCTGACAATATAATGCAGCTTACCTTTTTCATAGCGGGCTGAAGGGATTAGTGCACCCGGTTGATATAACCAGCAAGTACTTCGATCGTAGGCGGGTGTACCTTCCGCATAGAGTGGTGTTTCTTCAACTAATTGATCCCCACTCCACAGATAGTCATACCCCATAATGGTATCGGGTTTTGTCGTTAAATCTGGTTTACCATTCAGCCACCGTTGCAAATTAGCCGCAACCAGTTTGCCATCATGTACTTTGAGTTTGTGGATGCGCCGCCCAAAGGGATCATAACGATAGTGCCAGCGTGAACCGTCCGGCGTTTCACAGTGCGTGAGCTGATTTTGCGCATCCCAACGATAACGCCATACCTGTGGTCGGAAACCATCACGATGTTCGGTTTTTTCCACCTGCCTGCCGTTATCATCGTAACGATAAATGGCATCACCTCGCTTAACAACCCGCCCTGCCTGCTGGTACTGTTCAATCTGTTCGATTGCCCCTTTTGCATCCACCAGCCCATGTTGATTCAGGTTGCCATTGGCGTCATAACCAAATTGCTCTTCATAGGGCAATCGGCCATTAAATGTGGCGCTGATAATCTGGTCATTCTGGTTATAACGGTAACGAGTCTGTCCCCAAATGCCGTCATCGATCATTCTGACGCTATATGCGCGGTCGTACTGCCAGCTACGGTTAACCGCAGTGGCCTGTGGTGGGAAATGAGGATCATTTTGTGCCAGTGTTTCACGGAACAGAGCCGTGGCTCGCCCAGCGGATTGGTGCGCCAATAATCCCGTCGTGGTATATCGGCTGGCAAGAATAAACCCTTCCGCACTTTCCCGAACAATTTCCCGCCCTAAAGCATCATGACTCAAGGTCAGCGGCGTATGCTGATTAAACTGAAAATGGTTAACAGCCCCCATCACGTTATAACTAAAATGCAGGGTATGCTCACCAATGGTTTCAGCAGTTATTTGTTCGAGATCGTTCCATTCACGAGTGACTTCACGCCCATTAATACGTTCACAAACAGGCAAACCAGTTGCATCATATTCATATTCCACAACTGCATCGTTATTTGCTGCCCTGATAATCTGACGACGGTTATTATATTCGTAATGGGTTGTCGATTTAAGTTCGTACTTGTCTCCTTCCTGATACCAACTTTCCTGTCGGGTCAATAAACCTGCCGAAGAGTAGTGCCAACGCAATGAGTGATTATCAGGATAGCTGGCCTGAATGCGACGCCCCAACGCATCATACTGATAATCAATGGTACGGCCGGTAAAATCGATTTCACGGATAATCTGACCAGCGGCATCCCGCTCATAGCGATAAGTTTCCCCTGTCGAGGCCGTGACGGAGCAAAAACGGGTAAGGCGGTCATAACCAAAGTGTAATGTCGTACCATCAGGGCGGGTAACGTGAGTCAATAGATCAAAAGCACCATAGCTGTAGCGAGTAGTGCGACCTTCCCCGTCAGTCGCCGCAATAACACGCCGCTCACTGTCATATTCAAGATGTTGAGTTACACCATCCGGCAATTCAATTTCGGTCAGGCTGCCATTATCGAGGCTGGCATGAACAGGACTATAGCGGTAACGGGTTTCCTGCTTAAGTGCATCCGTGGTACGGCGCAAACGCCCCAGTTCATCCAGCTCTAAACCGGTCGTCTGACCATCCGGCGTCATAATTGCAGCAAGCCGCTGATGTTCGTCATAGGCATAATGCCATTGCCGACCATCCGGTAGCAGACGTTGCCGCAATTCACCGTGAAGACCGTACTGATACTCTTCTTTATCCCCTCGAGGGTTAGTGACAGCGGTTAGATTGCCCTGCTCATCATGATGGAACTGCCAGATATCCCCCGTGGGTAAGGTTGCCTCAACCAATTGACCATGTTCATCATAGTCATAGTAAAAAGCGTCTCCCGTTGGCAATACAATTTCGGTCAGTGCACCGTCATTGCTGTAATCAAAAGTGGTATAGCCTCCCAGCGGGTCAATTTCCCAAACCTTCTGGTTGTAACGCCATTGAGTACGTGTTTCACGCCCTAACGGATCAATCTCGCGGATCACCTGATTATTCTGGTTGTAATAGGAAAGGGTTTTCCCCCCTTCTGCATCAAGGTAAGTGGTAACACGGGCTTCATCGTCATAGATAAAGCGATCATCCCAATAACCCGCGGAAGAATGGGTGGAAATGACTCGCCCGCGCTCATCATAGTGAATATAAAAATCCGTCTTATCCGTATCATGCCAGCGGGTCATAAACCCTTGTGCGGTGTATTCATGCCACAGATGGTTTTGCTGAAAGGCATCACATTCTGCCAGATAGCCGTATTGGTCATAATGGCAGGTGACCAGACGATGCTGGATCTGCTGAAAGTGATAATCCACTGTCCGCAGTTGATGATCCTGATAGTGGAGGGTTAACCGGAAACCATCATTGCGTATAACTTCAGTCAACTGATGTTGGTCATTATAGATAAACTGAACATGATTCTGATGGCGATCTGTGATAGCTGACAGCCGACGCCGATTACCGTCAATATGGTTAAAGTGAAAAGTTTGCTGATTTTGTTTGTTGAGCAAACAGAGTTCACCATCAAGCTCTCCGGTCAGCACACAATGCAGGAGATGGCGGTTGCGAACTAAAACCTGATTTCCCGATGTGGAAAAATCATAAACCTGCCCGTCGGCATCGGTAAAATGGACTTTTTCACCGTCTACCACTAAATTACGTGACCAATCATCGGCCCATTTTCGCCCTAATAACCCGTTCAGGCAGGCGGTAGAACGATAAGTCCGGGTTAAGGTAATCGGCAACAGGCCGGGAATGGCAATAAGGGCGAAACTTTGCAGATAATCACCCGAAGTGATATCAACGGGCTCGCCTTTTCCACAACTGCCGCCTTCACATTGAGTGGAATTCTTGTTATCAGATTCACTGGCTGGATCTTTTTCTTTTTCACTTTTTTGGGATTTTTTAGAATTAGTCGATTTACTTTTCTCACCCTTTCCGCTGACTTGGACTCCTTCTTTACCTGTTTTGGAGGATAATTTTTCCGCTTTAGTTACAACCTTGGCTTCTGTCGCTAACATTTTACTTTCTGAAGTAACCCCCTTTAATATTGTTTTGGTCGCAGTCTGTGTAGCCATTTTAGCGCCAGCAGTGGCCCCCTTCAGAACTGTTTTTGCTACTCCTCCAACAGGCACAAAAGTAGTAATTATATTACCTAACAGGGCACCTCCTTTCTGAGCCGGATTATCTAATTCCATATGTAAGGAGTCCAAAGCACCCTGCGTTGTATCACCATACCATTGACCTGCGCTAGAAAGTGCTCCACCAACCCCAGTAGCCCCGGCACTACTCAGTAAAGCTCCTGCACCTTTCAAATATCCTGCTTGGATCATAGTGCCAAGTTTAGCGATGTCAGTCACAGTATTGGCTGTATCCTTCAGAAATCCCTTTGTCGCTTCCCAAGGATGTATCCCTGCTTCAACAACGTTATTCCCAGCTTCTTTAGTCCATTCCCAGCTGTCATTGGCTACGCCTTTAACCTTTCCCCAGAACTTACTGAAAAAACTTTGCTCTTCTTTATTCTCCAATTTAATAGGAGGGTTCGCTTCTGACGGATTTCCTGTTGCCTGCTGCGGCTGACCAACAATAGTCCCTAGAGTATTTCCTGTCCCCGTTGGGCTATCGCTTTTTGCTCCTTTTGCCATATTCTTTTCCTTATGATCCATTCATCCAAAATTTATCCGCATGGCGTAACGTCAATTTTCCATCCGCTCTTACCGTTTGTGTGTGTTCTTCCGGATGACACTTTCCCCCCACCGTGCCACTTTTCACCCCTGTAGCCGTACCGGCTTCATCCCCCAATGTCTGCGGGACAAAACTTTGCCCGAATACCACCACCGGCTGCCCGTTTGCCCGTACCGATGTGATCGGCGCGGAAGAGTCTCCCAGTTTCGCAATAACCGGATAAGGGATCGGCGGTGTGGCCGGTCCCATCGGGGTTTTACAGACATCGGGCACCAGACTGATAATCAGCCATTGAGTATCTTTACGGGCAATATAGTTATCCGCCATGATGCGGCTCCTGTTCAGGTGCGAATGTGATTAAGGGGGCTTTGGGGTTTATTTCAAACCGCGCTTCTGTCACTCTGATTGGCAAATCAATGCTGAATTGCAGACGAAAGGTCAGTTCCAATGTCATCGCATCAGTATCAATAATCAGGGTGTCGAGGTTCATCAAAACCGGGAATAGTTCGCCATCCTCCATACGGAACAGAATAAAAGGACGATGCCCCGGTAATTGGGTTTGTAAGGAACCCTCCGGTGTCAGGTTGGTGAGTTGCAATGAAATATCGGTAGACGGCCAGTCAATCTGCTGATCCTGCGGGGCGCCATTCCAGTAACCGAAATCAAAATCCTGTGGCAGATAGGGATGACGCTGTTTCAGCCATGTCTGGTCATATGTTCCGGCCAGTGTTCGCCGTGGTAACCATGCCCGCCCAATAACGCCCATACCCTGCGGTTGACAGGCTGGCTCGGTGGCTGAGAAACGGCCTGCCAGCATATCAGTAAAATGGTGTACGGTTATCGGTGCATTCGGATGAATAATGCGCGGTGCCGGGTAACGAGGCAGATCTTTTGCCCGTGCATACCACGGCAAAACAAACCCTGTACCAATGGGATTGTATTCATAAACTGCATGAGCTATGGGAGCCTTTTCGCCATCGGGGTGCTGGCTGCGTTGTTCAGGAGAGAGCTTATCTTCCTCTGTTAATGCCTTCGCCGCTTTATCATCCTCGGCTTCGATCCGGCATCCCCCGCCAAAGGCATAACGGTAATCAAGGGGTAAGCGGTCAAACGGTTTGGGATCAGAGAGTTGCCATTGCCCGTTCTCCGTGCAGAAAAACTCCCGCTCGCCAGAAATATTCAGTGTCTTATCCAACAAAGTGTTGCCATTGGAATCCGTTACTGACAGGCAGACAGGGAAAGACGAACAGGCTTTACCTTCCGGCGCATAAGCAGTGCCATTGACGATTACGTCACATTTGGGCTTAAATGGCGCCAGATCACTTTCCTGCAATACCTGCGAGATGTTCAGCCCTCCCCGGTATTGATCCTGCACACACAAATCCATCACCGGCAGCAGTTCAGCCAAATATTCTCCCTTACCCGCTGGTAATAGCTGATAACCGACTTTCATGGCAACAACATCGTATTCCTGATCTTCTGTATCCAGCATCCGGTAATTCATGACTGCAAAAGGCGTGAGATTTTTGAATTCCATCACCCTGTCTCCTTAGTTCAAATCAATGTCTTTGCCGTGGATTTGCACAGGGCCGCTGGCATCAAACAGAAACTTTTTCCCTTTGATGGTAATGTTGCCTGAACTGTCCATACGCAGCGTGCTGCTACCGCATTTCAGTTCAATCACCTTACCTGCTGAAATAGAAAGAGTTTGCCCCACTGAAATACTCTTTTGCATACCGACCGTTTCGTTTTGGCTCATGGATACTGTGGTCTTCATATTGGCACCTACGGTAATGGTATAAGCCATGCCCACCGTCAGGGTTTTGGCCTGCCCCACGGTTTCCGTGCTGCTCAGTTGCACCGTTTCCTGTTTGTTCTTTTTCACCACGACGGCTTTATTGCCGTCAATCGTTTCGGTGTGATTACCTAACACTTGCGTAGTACGGTTATTCAGCACCTTGGTATTCATATCCTTCTGGGCATGAATAAAGACTTCTTCACTGCCTTTCGCATCTTCAAAACGCAGTTCGTTAAACCCTTCGCCTTTGTGGGTATGGGTTTTGAAAGTAGTACGGGTTTTCTCGGCAGGTAAATTAAGCGGTGGTCGGTTGCGGCCGTTGTAATTACATCCCGTCACGATCGGGCGATCGATATCCCCGTTAAGGTAAGAGACAATCACTTCCTGACCAATGCGGGGAATGGCCATAAAGCCAAAACCATTACCGTTCCAGCCTTGTGCGACACGTACCCAGCAAGAGGAACCATCCCCCGCTTCATCATGACGATTCCAGTGGAAATGCACTTTAATGGCGCCATGCTCATTAACAAATATTTCCTCACCCGGCGGCCCTACAACCGTCGCCAGTTCATCACCATCAGCCAATGGCTTATAACGATACGGTGGCCGCCAATCATCTTTCCCCGGTACAAAAGTGATACTGTTAGTCAACGTCGTGCCTTCTCCCGCAATACCCGCCGCTTGTGGCTGAGAACCATAATGATTAACAGTAACCACTTGCCAACGATCATTCATGGCCGCAATAGGGTGTGATTTCAGGATAAAGATTTTACCGGGGCGTAACTGGATACAGTTGGTATGAGCCGAACCCAGTTTACTTTCGCTGTTGAGTTGATTGAGGCGTACTTCACCCAATGGTTTGCCTTCTTTACTCCACGGGAAACGCCCATAACTTTCAAATACCGCATGGCGCCCGCCCTGAGGCAAGGTGGCCTGAGTCTGCAAGGGCTGGGAAGGACGCAGGTAGTTGTAATCTTTGTGGATATACTCATCCGGATAGAGATATTCCCCGTATTCCCATTGCCAGGCGGTAGTATCTTTATCATCGGTATTGGGCTGAACGTTATAAGTCAGGTTAAGATCCGCGGTCATCCCCAAATGGGAATCACTGAAAAAGAGCTGCTCTTCCTCAAACCAGAAAGCGATCCCCTCTTCTGCTGCCAACCGACACCAAAAATCGTAGGCAGATTCACGCTTTTGGGTGGTATATTCCCGTACCGGATGAAGATTGCTGTCTTCATAAAATTTGCTATCCGACTTAACGCGATGCTCTTTCAGCAATAGTTTGAGAATATCCGGCACAGACTGGCGCTGAAACAGGCGGCTGTCCTGATGCAGTGTCATCCGCCACATTTCCGGCCGGACAGTAAAGGTATAATACGTTTGCCGTCCGTCACTATTGCCCTGCGCAGCCCCCGCCACGATACCTTTAACAGTACGCTCAACCTTGCCATTGCGAGTCACGGTGAGGGAGGCATAGGTTCCCAATTGATCATTGAGTACCACATTGTTTAGAGGACTGACTACATTCAATGACAGATGATAAAGCTGTGACAGCCCTTCCTGTAAACTAAAATTCACCACCTGAAAAGTCGTGCCCGGTAAGGCACCGATCTGGCAGGTAAACACTAGCCCATCCATTTGTATCTCCTTACATAATTGGACGATACCCTTGCAGCGGGCAAGGTGATAAGAGCCATCGGATATTGGAAACCTGCCCGATGACGGTCATGCGTATACGCATATCTTCGGTAAGACAGAACGGAAAAAACTGGTACAAGGCATTGGCGAACCGGAATAATTCCCCCTGACTGGTGTAAGCGGATTCATCCAGTGTCAGCTCAACATGGACACAGCGGTGAGGGATACCACGGATAAGCCAGTCACCGGGTGTGGATTGAATTTCTACAATACCTGCCGTCATTCGCTGGATATTGCGATGGGTATTGCGATCAAGATCAGCGTAAAAATCGTAATCCAGCAGCAGTTGTTTAAGTGCAGAGACTGAATTCAACCAGAAACCATTAGCGGCATGGTGTGACAAAACTCTCCAGTATCGTGAACTGTCTGTCACGGGAGGATAGCTGGAAGCAGTGGGCGTCAAGTTTTTGATTTGCAAGCCATCAGGAATATCCTCATCTGCTAAACAAATATCTCCCACGGCCAATTCAGATAAGTCAGTATTGAATGTGACAAAATGACAGGTGAATTCCTGCTCTGGCGGCTTTTCCATCGGCCGGGCATGGCTGTCATAAAATGTCAGCGCATATTCCAAACGCCCCAGCGCATCACGGGTCATATCCAATTCATAGAACCAGGTTTCTTCATCAGCACCGCGAAAGAAATGAGTAAACTGACTCATCGGATAAAACTGGCAGCGTTTACCGCGTTCTTTACCCGGCTCATCTTTTAGCTGGAGGTCAATCAGGTGCAGAATCCCTTGCCCTGATGGCAAAGGAAGCGGATAGCGAGCGGTGTCTGGTGCAAAAGCGAGTGTTATTTTCGATTCGCGTTCAAGATTCACCACAGGCACACAATGAAGATGGAAAGCTTCTGACAATTGCGCCTCGGATAAAGGCAATACTTCACTGAGTTTCAATGTTACGCTGAATTGCCGGTTTTCCGTCATGGATAACCGATCACACATGGCTGTCGGCAAGGATAAGGTCAGGAAGTGGTGAACATGAGGCAAGTAAAGTGATTCCATCAGCATTTGCGGAGCCCAATTGCCCGCTACTGAAATGGGGGGTGACAAAATCAAGCGAGAAGCCCCGGACAAAGGTTCGAACCAAAGGGGTTCGGCTGGATATTTCAATTTGTTGTGATGCAGTTCTGCGCCCTGTAAGCTGCGACACAGAGCAAGCATCAAGGTATCTGCCACTGTTTCGTCAGGGCTGAGGAATAAACTAATAGGGCAAATAGGCCAATAATCATCCTTGCCGGTATATTGGAAAGTGAGCGTAATATTGCTGGTTTCTGCCTGATAAGTGATTTTCCGTGCCACCAATATCAAAGGTTCAATGTGACACTCCCTGCTTGTAACAAACGTAACATCGGTATTGGATGATATTTCTGATCCCCGTGGTAATGTACAGGTGAGATCAAACCCTTCCATACGGTTAAATTGAACGACACTCGTTGCCGGGATCCCCTTGATAGGCAGAGCTTTTAATCGCTGTAGTAAAGGTAGTGTAATTTCAGGAAAGGCATCATCGACTTTCTGATGCAAGCGAGCCATTAAAACAGCAAATCCTTGATTTAGTCTTTCAATATCAGGATCGTATCCATTAAGACTTTCTGCCAAATGAGGTTTTTCTTCGGCAGTTAGTTTTTCAAGTTGCCGCAGATAATCCAATTCCCACTGGTAATAAAATTGAAAAGAATCCATATTTGCTTCCTTAGAAATATACTGAGTGCAATCTCATTTACATTTCAAGAATGGAATTATTTAATAGAATTTATTATATTTAAGATGTTATTAAGGATTTATCTTAATAAACCGGCCGTTTAACTTAGGTCATAAAGAAAAACAAAAACAATAAATCGTAATTAAATATAATATATTCCCAAAAAAACCTTATTTCATTACCATAAAAACAAAAAAAACATTGCAATCACTGACTAACCTGAAAGTTACAGGAAAACATCACACCGAAAAACAATATCTATTAACACGGCATTAATTATTTTTAACAAGAAATTTACATTGCTAAATTTATCGTATTTCCAGAAATAAATCTGAAATACTCTTTTGTTGATTAGTTATTTAGAGTGCAAATCGTCTTTTAATTTTCAAATAAGAAAACAGATCTCAATACTCTATAATTAAAAACTTATTTCAGTAGGCATTTATTATTACAGGCAATTTGAATACAGGCTGCGTACAGAAACGAGATCGTATACCGAGTATATGTAGAACAATACTAACGACTAACCAATCCCCTAAAAAATCCTCTTTCTTTTCTCCTGTTATAAACTGTATAATTGTTAACCTTTTTCGACGGTTTTTCGTGTTTTCATAAGATGTTACTTGCTCCATACCGTCGATTCGCGTAAAACTGTTGTCTAAAATTATCGATAATAACTCCATACTCTCCAGATATTATGTTTCAAAATAATCCGCTGCTTGCGCAGCTAAAACAGCAACTTCACGCTCAAACCACTCGCGTAGAGGGTTTAGTCAAAGGAACTGAGAAAGGCTTTGGGTTTTTAGAAGTCGATGGACAAAAAAGCTATTTTATTCCACCTCCCCACATGAAAAAGGTCATGCACGGGGACCGAATTACCGCTGCTATCCACACCGATAAAGAAAAAGAGATTGCCGAACCAGAAACTTTGGTTGAACCATTTCTGACCCGTTTTGTAGGCAGGATCCAAAAGAAAGAAAACGATAACCGACTCTGGATTATTCCTGACCACCCATTATTAAAAGATTCCATCCCTTGCCGCCCGACAAACCAAGTTACCCATGATTTCGAAAATGGTGATTGGGCTGTCGCTGAAATGCGCCGGCATCCACTGAAAGGCGATCGTGGTTTTCATGCCGAAGTCACTGGCTATATCACTCAAGGCGACGACCACTACGCTCCTTGGTGGGTAACACTGACACGCCATAGTCTGGAGCGCGAAGCTCCAATCATGACAGATTGTCAGTTAGACGATGAATCTATTGAGCGCCTCGACCTTACCGCCCTTGATTTTGTCACTATCGACAGCGCAACAACCGAAGATATGGATGATGCCCTGCATATTGCCCAAAATGATGATGGCAGCCTGAAGCTTTCTATTGCTATTGCTGATCCGACCGCTTATATCAAAGCTGACAGCGAACTGGATAAGATTGCCTATCAGCGTAGCTTCACCAACTATCTGCCGGGCTTCAATATCCCCATGCTCCCTCGAGAGCTGTCAGATGATTTATGTTCCCTGCGCCCGAATGCCCGCCGCCCTGCTCTGGTTTGTCAGGTTTCTATTCTGGAAGATGGTCAACTGGGCGATGACATTCAATTCTTCGCTGCATGGGTTGAATCAAAATTCAAGCTGGTTTACGACGAAGTTTCAGACTGGCTAGAAGGCCAGGACGGTTGGGTTCCGGAATCAGAAGCCGTCAAAACGCAAATCACGCTTTTAAAAGAGATGTGCGACCGCCGCAATAACTGGCGTCACCAACACGCGTTAGTTTTCAAAGAGCGCCCAGATTATCGGTTTATTCTTGATGAAGGTGGTAATGTTGTTGATATCGTTATTGAACAGCGACGCTCAGCCAACCGTATTGTTGAAGAAGCCATGATCACAGCAAACTTATGTGCTGCCAAGGTGATGCGCGATAAATTAAGCTTTGGTATTTATAATGTTCATACCGGCTTTGACGCTTCCCATATTGAACAGGTTGTTGAAGTCCTGAAAGAACATGGCATTGATGTGAATGCCGAAGCGTTATTAGGATTAGACGGATTCTGTGAATTGCGTCGGGAATTGGATAAACAACCAACACAATTCCTGGATAGCCGTATCCGCCGTTTCCAAACTTTTGCAGAAATTAAAACTGATCCGGGTCCACATTTTGGGTTAGGTTTTGATGCTTACGCGACTTGGACATCCCCTATCCGTAAATACAGCGATATTATCAACCACCGTTTGTTGAAAGCGATTATCCAGCAAACTGACGCTGAAAAACCGACTGAAGAAATTTGTCTGCAATTAACCGATCGTCGTCGGGCAAATCGTCTGGCAGAACGCGATGTTGGTGATTGGCTCTATGCTCGTTTCCTTCACCCTCATGCAGGCACAGACAAAACATTCCCGGCAGAAATTATCGATATCACCCGTGGCGGTATGCGTGTCCGTCTGGTTGATAATGGTGCCGTCGCATTTGTTCCCGGGCCATTTTTGCATGCTGTTCGAGATGAACTGCAATGTAGCCAGGAAACAGGCTCGGTATTGATTAAAGGTGAAACTGCTTACCGTTTGAATGATGTCATCAATGTCCGTATTGAAGAAGTCAGAATGGAAACCCGTAACATCGTTGCCCGTCCTATCGGCTAACCTTGCAGGTTATTTCTATATCGTTATTTCAATATCGATACCAAAATAATAAAGTGAACTGCCGCCATTTATGGGCGGCATTTTTGTAATAACATTTTGTAATAACGAACTATAATAACAAGGTGAAAACTTCATATGCGATTTATTTCATTTAAACGAGTAAACATGGCAATCGCACTTTTCCCCCTACTTGGTACTTTGTTCATATCTCCTGCCAATGCGACTACTGCCCAAAATAAAACGTCTCAACAAAATACAACGCTCAAGCAAGATCAACTGATCCACCAGCTCTCAGTACTGGAAAAAAATGCCAATGGTCGTCTTGGTGTTGTATTGATAGATACATCGGATCATTCCACCCTCGCTTATCGTGCAAACGAACGTTTTCCGCTATGCAGTACCAGTAAATTTATGGCGGTATCAGCACTTCTGAAAAAAAATGAAGCACATGATCACTTATTAAATCAACGTATCCACTATCAACAATCCGATCTTGTTGAATACAGCCCGATTACCGAAAAACACCTTAAAAATGGTATGACGTTGAGAGAACTGGGCGAAGCAACGATGCAATATAGTGATAATGCGGCAATGAATCTTATCCTTAAGCAACTGGGTGGCCCAAATGAAGTGACCCAATTTGCCCGTACTATCGGTGATAACGATTTTCGTCTCGATCGTAAGGAGCCTGATCTAAACACGGCGATACCGGGAGATGAGCGTGATACCTCCACTCCACAAGCGATGGCGAACAGTTTATATCATTTGGCATTAGGAAATACTTTGGAGACAGCACAACGTGAGCAATTAGTTGCATGGCTCAAAGGAAATACCACTGGCGATGCCAGCATTCGTGCCGGTGTACCAGAAAATTGGGTTGTCGGAGATAAAACGGGGCGCTGTAGTTATGGCACAACAAATGATATTGCCGTCATTTGGCCGACAAGCAATCGCTCTCCATTGGTTTTGGTCACTTACTTTACTCAGCCAAATCACCAAAATGCTAACGCCCGACCTGATGTATTAGCGGAAGCAACACGTATTGTGACTCAAGACATTGATACTAAGTGGGCAAAGCCCGAAAAAAGTGGAATAGCCAACGAATCACATTAAGTATTGTGAATCTGACAAGCAACAGGCTATACAATTTATTTACTGCATAGCCTGTAATGTAAAAAAACTGGACTAACCTCCCGCCAGTTTCACCTTCATACCTTTCGCTTCCAGCAATTGTTTCAGCAAGTCACGCTTATCGCCCTGAATTTCGATTTCACCGTCTTTAACGGAACCACCACAACCACATTTTTTCTTCAGTTCGGCGGCCAATTTGGTGAGTGTTTGATCATCAGCATCAATGCCTGTGATAATACAAACACCTTTGCCTTTGCGGCCACTCGTTTGACGCTGAATACGTACAATGCCATCACCTTTCGGGCGAACAGGTTTAATTTCTTCCTCTTGGATGCGACCGCCATCCGTTGAGTAAACTAAGCGAGAGTTATTATCCATGAACGATCCCAATAGATTGATTAATCTGCTGCAATGCCAGTGCCGGGTTCTCTGCACGGGTAATCGGACGCCCGATCACCATATAATCAACCCCCGCCTGAACTGCCTGAGGGGGTGTCATGATACGACGCTGATCGCCAGCTTCCGTACCTTCAGGACGGATGCCCGGTGTAACAAGCTGGAATTTCTGCCCACATATGGCTTTCAATTGTTGTGCTTCATGGGCAGAGCAAACCACCCCATCTAAACCACATTCTTTTGTCAATAATGCCAGACGTTCAGCGTGCTGTGCCGGAGTTACATCAATACCAATGCCCAACAGATCAGATTGTTCCATGCTGGTTAACACCGTGACAGCGATCAGCAACGGGGCATCCTTACCATAAGACAATAAAGCTTCTTTCGCTGCGGTCATCATTCTCGCGCCACCACTTGCGTGAACATTAACCATCCATACTCCCAATTCAGCCGCTGCCACGACCGCTCTTGCGGTTGTATTGGGGATGTCATGAAATTTAAGATCCAAAAATACATCAAAACCACGCTGATGCAACGCCTGAACAAATTGTGGGCCATACAGCGTAAACATTTCTTTGCCCACTTTCAGGCGGCAGGATTGTGGGTCAATCTTATCGACAAACGCCAGCGCTGCGTCCTGATTACCATAATCCAATGCAACGATAACAGGCGAGTCAATCTGTTTATCTAAAGTTTGAGCTGTGTAGGAGGTCATTTTTAGGCCCTTTCATTTACTAATGAATTGAATTGCTACTTGAGTTACTAATGAAGAGAAACATATCGCGACAGTGTCACTGACCATCTAATCCTCTGATCGGCTTAATGGAATCCCATGAGCGACATGATGGGCAGTGCCAATACAACGAACGGGAAGTAAAGCCACATTTATGGCATCGATAATCAGGTTTAGTGCGGATTTGTTCACCGACCATATTACGCAGAAGAATCAAACTTTCTTTGGCTCGCCCTTCTTCTGCATCCGCCAGATGGTAATCCATCAAGCGATAAAAGCCTCTCATCGTTGGATGGCGTTCCAATTGGCGGTTAATATAATTTTGCGCCACATCGCGCCCTTCTTTCTTCTCAATAAGATCAGCCATATGAAGCTCTGCAATTGCACCACACTTTTCATCTACACAGCGTTGTACAAAAGCTTCCCACTCTTCCGGTTGAGATAGATGCTGATAACACTCTTGCAACATCGGCAGAGATTCACTGATGATCTGTTTATCTTGTTCGAGAACACGTTTCAGGGCATCAGTCGCCTTAGAGTACTCCCCTTGAGCCATATAAATACGACCAAGCATGATTGAAACACGAGCACAATTTTTGTCTGCCTGAGCCGCTTTATTCAGATAGCCGATAGCGTCATTAAAATCATCACTGCCCATACATTGCAGTGCCAGCTCACAATAAAAATGGGCGATTTCTTCCCGAAAGTGGTGTTTACCCAGTTTTACCAGCTTTTCAGCGATCTCAATCGCTTTATTCCAATCACTGGTTGACTGATAGATGGTTAACAGGGAATTGAGGGCATTTTCACGGAAGTCAGTTTCATCAACCAACTGAATAAACATGTTTTCGGCTCTATCATATACGCCTGCGGCCATATAATCCCGGCCAAGTTGCTGAATAGCAAGTAAACGTTGTTCAAACGTCAGAGAGGCACTTTCCATTAGGGATTGGTGAATACGGATAGCTCTTTCAACTTCACCGCGGGAACGAAACAGATTTCCCAGTGTTAAGTGTGCTTCAAATGTAGAGCTATCCTCTTTCAGCATATCAAGAAATAAATCGACCGCTTTATCCTGCTGATTAGAGAGTAGGAAGTTAACACCATCAACATATTCACGAGAAAGACGGTCAGCAAATTGCTGTTTATCTTGTTGAGCACTTCTGCGCCCCATATACCAGCCATAGGCGGCAGCAATAGGAAGCAACAGAAACAACAGCTCTAACATGGAGAATTATTCCTTGTTTAATGCTACGGTTGATGCGTTTTTTGCGGATGACTCAGAGGGTTGTTCCAACTGGGTTTCCAACCGTTTAATTTTACGTTTCGCACGTCGAAGAGAAACACAGGCACGCAAGTAAAATGCCCCACAAATCGCCCACCCAAGGGCAAAACCGACGGCAAACAACACAGCCAGTAATGAAGATACAGAATAATCACCTTTAGCGATCAAATAATTAAATGTCACGATCTGATTATTATTTGACCCCAGAGTCACTGAGATAACAAACACAACCAGTGCCAGTAATAAAATCAGAAAATATTTCACATTTTTTCCTGTTATCTATTGTTGCTGATTAATTATGCCAAATAACAGACATACTGGCGTGTTAAGTTAGCATTTCTCGTCTACGCAAAGGAAGCAATTTATTGCACTAAACGCTGATTTCCTTCTTTTTGTGATATTATTCTACATTGTTTGTGCTCAATCCTACCTTTTTTTCCAAACAGGCTGACAAGTTACATCTGGGAAAATCAGCTTATAGTTTAGCATGTTAATATATTCATTATTAAAGAACCTGACGCTTTGTATTCATTCGCATTAACAAATTCTGTTATAATGCCCTTTTCGTGCATGTGTTGTAATCAGAGAAAATTCTTTTGCGTGGTTTTAGCTGATTTCTCAACCGGGATTGTTCTGGATATTGCAATATTTATAACGAGTCAAATCAACATATGAATACTAAAATACAGCTAAAACGAGTAGCTGAAGCGAAATTACCTACGCCATGGGGCGAATTCCTGATGATTGGATTTGAGGAGATCAAAACAGGTCGTGACCATGTTGCCCTTGTTTTCGGTGATATCTCTGGTGATGAACCTGTATTATCCCGGATTCATTCAGAATGTCTGACGGGGGATGCTTTGTTCAGTCTAAGATGCGATTGTGGGTTTCAATTAGAATCTGCCCTATCGCAAATTAGCAAGGAAGGCCGTGGCGTACTGTTGTATCACCGTCAGGAAGGCCGCAATATTGGCCTGCTGAATAAAATCCGCGCTTATGCTTTGCAAGATCAGGGCATTGATACTGTTGAAGCCAACCACCAGTTAGGCTTTGCTGCTGATGAGAGAGATTTCACCCTTTGCTCAGATATGTATAAGCTGTTGGGTATTCATGCCATCCGTCTCCTGACCAATAACCCTAAAAAAGTTGAGATCATGATAGAGGCCGGTATTAATATTGTCGAACGTGTCCCTCTGATTGTAGGGCGTAACCCGAAAAACGCTTATTATTTGGATACCAAGGCCAGCCGAATGGGACACTTACTACTCAAATAAGCCTGTTTTTATTAAATTTAACAAAAATAAAATATTGTATGCATATTGACTAACCAAATATGCATACATGTAGTTTGGCTTAGATTATCCTAAAATGGCCTGATAAATTTGCGAAGTTTTTTTGTCCACTACTTCACCCCGGTAATCTTTAAAGGCTACTTCAAATTGCCCCTCCTCGACACCGTCAGGAAAATAATCTAACCCGCCTCCGTCATCCCACTCTCCATCCCCTCTGGAAATTATAACAGGGCGCTTATCCCATGCAGAAGAAGGCCAATAATAAACCAGAATTCCTGTAGGTGCCCTCCCTTCTGGAAATAGACGCGAGATAATCATATCTCTAACACAACAAGGGGTATTTGTAAAGGAATAACTTGCCTCACCGTAATACTTACCATTCATAATAGGAAGGCTTTTATCCAAATCAGCGCCGATAACCTTATTGTTATATCTGACAATTGAACCAATTTGATGGGAACCCGTTAACGTCGTGTTAATCTGGAATTCGACTCCCAATAGATTGTCTTGTGGATCGTTAAGAAAGATATGATTATTTTCAATATGCGTCTTGTCTGGCTTAACTCCTGTTGAAAAATCAACCGCTTCAAAACCCAGCCGTGTTTGATCGATTGCGTTAATAGGGATTAACTTGCCTGAGGCATTATAAAATTGCACATGAAATCTTAAACGGAACCCATATTCCTGCGTATCTTTATTATATGTATTAAATGATTGGGGAGGTTGGTAAGGTGCAATTTGTGTAACAACAAGAGACAGCTTAACACTCTCAGGCGTATTCGATGTCCCATAGACAGTAAAAGGATAAAACTGATGCAGGGAGTTTCCTTCCTGAGTGCTTTGCCCAAAAACAGCCCCCTTATAACGGGCGATAATGCCGAGTTTATAATCTTCATTTTCAGATGAATGCGGAACACTGATCAGCAACTTAACGGTAATCCCATTGGAAAAATGGTTATCAGGCTGTATAAGCAGTTGTTTGGCACTGAGCTGAGGAACCGGTTTCCCCGTGTTCCAGTCAACCACCGATAAATCTAATTGATGCAGATTGATGTGGCTCGGGTTAATTATTTGGCCATTTTCATCGCCAATTTGTAAATAAACAGTTAAATCAAACTCATAGATGTTACTTTGCCAGGTTCCCTTGCCGGCAATGAACGCAATATCTAACAGGCGATTAGGTAAGACGGGGGCAAAAATCAGTGTATCAGCGGCCCTGATGGTTTTATCACTCTCCAGAGCACCGGTGAGCATGACGGTTTCGCCTTCCGTATATGTGTCATAGATATCAATAGTCGCGTGGCCTGACGTATCCGTGTCAACGGTACAGGTCTGGAGCTGGTTACCTTTCCGAAAGGAAGCCGCGCCTGTCACATTCAACACCAGTTTCTGACCGGCAATATTTGCCCCCGCGCCACTACCCGTGAGGACAGCCTGAACGGTGTTGGCTTGCGTACCGTCGGCCACGGCGTGGTTTTTCCATGGTATTAAAAGTGAGCGTATAATCCGGTTTGGGTTGCTGAAACTCCCACGAACTGGTTTTATAAACAATCCCGTTAATCAGAAGTTCCCAAGTGCCTGTTTCCGTTTTGAGCGCTTTGTTATAGAAATAAATGACAACCTGACCATTCCTGTCCAGACAGGCACCTTTATAATCCGTATAGGTATGTAGCGGGTTGCCATTGAGCACAAAGAAGGCAGTCTGTGGGCCAGTTTTTATTTCAAAAGCGCCGGTATAAGGCTGGCCTTTATCCTCGATGGTCAGCACTAACTGGAAATGTCCTTTTCCATCGGCTAAAACCGGGCCGGAATCCAAGCGCTGAACCGTTACCTTATAAAATTTTACGAAACTGAGCGGCGTTGATGCCTTAACGTCTTTATCACTATCCAGAGCACCACTCAGGGTAACCGTTTCGCCTGCCGTATTGGTGTCATAGATATCAACCGTTGCATGGCCTGATTTATCCGTGTCAACAGTACAGGTTTGGTGTTGGCTGCCTTTCTGAAAGGAGGCCGTGCCTGTCACCGTCAGGTTTAATTTCAGATTATCAACACTGGCAGTGGGATCCAGCGCGGTGAGTTTGGCGCTGACCTGATTGGCCTGTTCACCATCAGCAAATACATTATCCCGCGTTGTGAGCAATTCCAGTTTATAGCGGGCCGGTGATTTAAATGCATAAAACTGATGTAAGGAGTCCCCGCCCTTTGTACTTTGCCCAAAAAAGTTACCGTTATAAATGGCGATAATACCAAGCTGATAATTTTCACCGGGTTTTAAGGTAATAATATGAAACTTGACCGCGACACCGGGAAAGTCATCATCGGGCTGTATTTGTACCTGTGTCGCTGAAAGATTGGAAGGCGCACGGCTTGTTTCCCAGTCTACAATGTCTAAAGATAATTGATTCAAATCAAGCTGATGGGGATCAATAATACGGTTATCTTCATGACCCAATTGCAGATAAATAGTGAGATCAAAATGATAGTTTCCTTCTTGATAATTTCCTGCCTCTGCCGAAAATTTAATATCCAGAAGGCGTTTGGGTTGAAGGCCATTATCAGTACCATCAGGTTTCGCGTCTTTATCAAAGTGATTTACAGTCATCTTATACCCTTATTTTTTAATGAAATTAAATTACCTCTCAAATAAAAATTCATTCAAGATATCTGTCTACAATAATAATTGTCAAACATACAGGATTGTCATTTTATTTACTATAAGACAATATTAACCATGCAATTTTTGATATTTAATTCCTGTATTTTTTATTTATTACAGATATATATAAAAATAACCCACCAATGAAGTGTTGAATGGATTAATATTCTTAAATATGGTTTTTAACAGCAACAGACCACTTGAAGGAAGAATGATGCACATTTATTGTTGCAGTCAGTTTAAACACGGGCTGCGTGTAAAAGCCAGAATGTACATTAAAAATAAAAACTGCGTCTATATCGGCGCAGTTTTTATTTATGAGTATCTTTTAGCTGATTACGGCTATTTTACAGAAAAGGTATTATTTCAACATCATATACAGGATCTTAATAATTAAGTCTTTCAAAACATGCATTCAATGTCTTGTTTTTACATGATTTTCTTTGTGGTGTTTTGAAGGCATTTTGACCTAAGTACTCCCTG